>MGRM01000009.1 GCA_001798185.1 Deltaproteobacteria bacterium RIFCSPHIGHO2_02_FULL_44_16
AGTGTATGAATGGAGTATGTCAATAAGTGCCGTGCACTTAATGTGAAAAAAGATGCCTTATAATGCACTTTCATCGCAATTAAGTGCACGGCACTTCATTGAAGAATTTATTTGCACCAAGCAGCTAAGGTCTCAATCCAAGCAGGATGATCATTCAGACAAGGAAGCAGCGTCAACTCCTCTCCTCCAGCTTCTCGAAAAACGTCTCGTCCCCGCATCCCAATCTCTTCCAAGGTTTCGAGACAATCGACTGTAAAGCCGGGAGAGAGGACGAGCAATTTTTTAACACCTCTTTTTGCTAAGGACCGAATCGTCTCTTCGGTAAAGGGGGTGAGCCACTCATCTTTTCCAAATCGAGATTGATATGCCATGGAATATTTTTCAGGTGAAAGCGAAAGTAAGTCCACGAGACCTTCGGTAGTTCGTTTTGTTTGTGCACGATAACAGGTTTCATGTGCAACCTGAAAAAGCACTGCCCCTCCCGTTGTTTGTGGTGGCGCACAACAGGCTTCAGAAGCAAGACAATATTTTCCCGTCGGATCAGTTTTGCGAAGATGACGAAGAGGGACTCCATGATATGTCAAAAGGAGATGGTCAAAATCTTTTGTGAGAAATGGTTTGATGCTTTCCACAATTGCCTTGAGGTAATCACGTCTTTCAAAAAACGGAGGGATAATTTTTAAAGTAACGTGACGAGCTTCTTTTTTTTGAAGAGAGCGCAGCTCTTTTTGCACTTCCACAACAGCCGTCTCATAACTTGCCATCGCATAATGAGGGTATTGCGGAATCAATAAAATTTCATCGAGCTCTGGATCAGAAAGTAATTCTTTCAGTGCTCCTCGAATGGAGGGATTTCCATAACGCATACCAAGCGCAACAGGGAACTTCGCTCTTTTCTGCACAAACCTTCGAACACGTTCACTGATAACGAGCAACGGAGAACCTTCTTCTGTCCAAATTTGCTGATAGGCATGTGCTGTCTGCTTCGAACGCTTTGGAAGCACACGACAACAAACAATGAACTTGCGAAGAAGATAAGGAACGTCCAGCACACGAGAATCCATCAAAAACTGATGAAGATAACGTCGCACATCAGCAATGGACGGGGAATCAGGAGAGCCTAAATTTACGAGTAAAACGCCGCGCGACATAAGAAGTCAGAACTCCATAACGGGGGCTTCCTAAAAAAGCGAGGAGAAAAAGAAATCCTGCGACGGCTGCCATAGCTCCTGCAATCGAAGCATCGAGGGCGTGCGCCAGAAGATATCCAAAAAGAGAAGAGAGCGCTCCGACGGCGGCCGCAATGACAAGCATCGATGAAAGTCGGTCGGTCAAAAGATAGGCTGTTGCCGCTGGAGCGATGAGCATGGCAACGACCAAAATAGCACCGATACTTTCAAATGCAGCAACCGTCGTCAGTGAAACAGCAGTCATGAGCATATAGTGAAAAAATCTCGTTGAGATACCGAGAGAATGCGCAAGCAGCGGGTCAAATGTGGTGACTTTCAACTCTTTATAACAGAAAAAAATAAAAAGAAGATCGAACAAAAAAATACTTCCTAAAATCCACACGGCTCGCGGTCCCCAGGAATTTCCGGCAACAATCCAGATATCCCAGGGAACATACGCAATTTCACCGTACAAAACACATTCTTGATCGAGATCTACTTGGCCTGCAAATGCAGAAATGAGAATCACTCCGAGCGCAAAAAGCCAGGTGAATGTCACGCCAATCGACGCATCTTGTTGAAGTCGTCCCGTACGATGCAAAAGTTCCGTGACAAACGCCGTAAGAAGTCCGCACGCTGCTGCGCCAAGCAGCATCGGAATGGGATGGCGACTGTTGGAGATGAGAAACGCAAGCGCAATACCGGGCAAAACTGCATGACTGATCGCATCACCAAGCATCGACATACGACGCAACACTAAAAAAGATCCCAGCATGCCGCACGATGCCGAAGCTAAAATACCGGTCATGATAATCCAAAAACTCGCTGTCATACTTTCCTCACTCTACTTATTACCAAACTGATTCACATTTTCTCTCGGGGAACCTCTGAAAAACTCTGACTCACTGCCGATGTTGTCATCCCTGCGAAGGCAGGGATCCAGAAGTGACTGACAATACTGGATTCCCGCCTACGCGGGAATGACATTATGAAGTTTTTCAGAGAGTCCTTAGGTCTTCGATCCATTATTTGCAGTGTATTATCCATGGTCGCTTTCAGGAATCGGTTTCAAATGAGGATCGCGCTTTGGATGCTGCAATAAGGTTTCAAGTTCTGCTTCCAGTTCAGGCGTCAAAATATGTTCGATCTCTTCTGCGTCAACGTGAACTTGTGTGTGACGCAGATGCAAATAGCGACTCAAATAGAGTTCCCAGAGTCGATGTCGACGTATCAGTTTCTTGGCTTCGGAGCGTCCATTGCTGGTGAGCTGCCAATGCTCAGGTTTTTCACCGCCAAGAATCAATTCTTTTTGTTCTAAGATCGAAAGCAATTGAAGTGCAGAGCGAACCGACAAAGCACGATAACGACGAATCTCATCCAGAGAAAAAAATCGCTCTGAGCCTTCTTCTTCTAAGCGATAGAACGTAAGTAAAATATTTTCGCAATTCATACGTCGGTGATTTCCTCGATGTCGTTGCCATCTCGGAAGAATGCCACGCTTTGGAGCCATGAGAATTGAAATCGCAAAAAAAAGTGTGATCGTCATCACAATCCAAGGACCTGTTGGCATGCGAGGAGCAAGCGCACTTGCAATCGCACCGGTTGCTCCTGAAAAAGCGCCAAAGAGACCAGCAAGCAGAAGCATGACCGGAAGACGATCGGTCCACTGACGAGCCGCAGCTGCAGGAGTAATCAGCATCGAGGCCATGAGCACAACACCGACCGCTTGAAGACCTGTCGTCACCACCAGAACAATGAGAAGGGTTAAGAAAACATCCATCAGAGTTGTGGGGAGTCCAATGGCTGAAGCAAAAGAACGATCAAACGCCATGAGTTTGAATTCTTTATACGCAAAGAAAACTGCAACGAGTAAAAGTACTGCGAGAGTTCCAAACACTTGAACATCGCGACCAATCAGAGAAGCAGCTTGACCAAAAAGAAATTTATCAAGCCCTGATTGATTTCCATAAGGTTGATGTTGAATATACGTAAGGAGTAAAATGCCGATCCCAAAAAAAACAGAGAGGACAAGTCCAATTGCCGCATCTTCCTTGATGCGACTTTTTTCTGTGATCACGTTGATTGCAAAACTTCCGAGAAGAGCTGTTGTTGCAGCTCCGAGAATAATCACGAGAGGATGTTTTGTCTGGGTCAGAAGATAGGCAATGCAAATGCCGGGGAGTGCCGCATGCGCGATAGCATCACCAACTAACGCACGCTTTCGAAGGAAAGCAAAACAACCGAGGACACCACTGCTGATCCCAAAAAAAACAGAACCGAAAAGAACATACTGAACATTCGCATCAAAGAGAATGTTCATGATCTTGTTCCTTCCGCTTTGCAATCTCTTCTCCCACTGCTGCTAACATATTCAGTCGTCCGCCGTATGTTTCTTGAATACGCTCTTCGGTAAAAACATCTTTGATCGGTCCAAAGGCAACCAAGCGTTGATTGAGAAGAAGCACATCATCAAAATAATGGGGAACCGTTTGAAGATCGTGATGAACGACCAGAATTGTTTTCCCCTGTTGTTTTAATTCGCGAAGCAGAAAAATAATCGCCTGCTCGGTCGCAGCGTCGACACCGGCAAAAGGTTCATCCATCAAATAAATAGTCGCTTCTTGCGCAAGCGCTCGCGCGAGAAAAACACGCTGCTGCTGACCTCCGGAGAGCTGACTGATCTGGCGATGCGCATAGCCTTGCATCCCGAGTTTTTCCAGACACTCCTGCGCAAACAAACGGTGTTGTTTGTTGGGGCGACGAAAAAGAGGAATCTTTCCATAGCGACCCATGAGCACCACATCGAGCGCGTTCGTCGGAAAATCCCAATCAACAGAACCACGCTGCGGAACATATCCTAAAAGATGTCGTTGACGTTTGAGTGATTCGCCAAAAACAGAAATCGTGCCGGAAGCAAGCGGAAGAAGTCCCATGATCGCTTTAATAAACGTCGACTTTCCCGCACCGTTTGGACCCACAATCCCGATCAAGCGACCTTCAGGAATATCAAGATTCACATTCCACAGCACTGGACGACGATGATACGCAACGGCCAGATCACGCACAGAAATGGGAGCTGCTTTCTCATTTGATGTCTGCATGATCCCCTCTCCCTAAAAGAGCATTGGTGATTGTGGTCACATTCGCACGGACCATGCCGATATAATTTCCTTCCGGAGTGCCGGGTTTCCCCATCGCATCAGAAAAAAGTGTTCCTCCAATAATGACATCGTGTCTTCGTTTTCGTACTCCTTCGACGACCGCTTCGATAGAGCGTTGCGGAATACTCGACTCTACAAAAACAGCTTTGATTTTTCGATCGACAATAAGATCGACTAAACGCTGGACATCTTTCAGACCAAACTCGGAAACCGTGCTAATCCCTTGAAGTGCCACGACATGAATATTGTAAGCTCGCCCAAAATATCCAAACGCATCGTGCGCGGTGACGAGTACTCGTTGTGGTGCTGGAATTTTTGCGATCGTATCACGACACCATTGATCCAGATGAAGTAACTCTTCGCGATACGCCTTCATATTGCGACGAAATTCATCAGCATGTTTTGGATCAAGATCAGCAAGCCCTTCAGCAATCATCGGAAGCGTTTCTGCCCAGAGTTTCACATCAAACCAGACGTGCGGATCATAGTGACCCTGAAACTCCGGAGGCTCACGTAACATCTCCGGATTCAAATTATCGGTGAGAGCTACCACAGGACGAGTGCGTGCCATCTTCACAAAAATATCTCCCATTTTTCCTTCGAGATTCAGACCATTATAAAAAATAATATCTGCATTCATGAGACGCTGAATGTCTCCTTCACTTGCTTTATACAGATGCGGATCAACTCCTGGTCCCATGAGACCCGTCACCTTTACGTACGAACCACCGATTCGCTCTACTGCATCAGCAATCATCCCGGTGGTGGTGACCGCATTGATCGGTGTCTCGATACTAAATGATTTCTTTGAACTTGAAGTCGTCGTTTCATCAGCTTTTGAGCAAGCGATAAGAAGAGCGAACACCATCATTCCAAAATAAAACCATCGAACTTTTTTCATACTCTCTCCTGTATTTTTAAATTACAACAAAAAAATCTATCGTCATTCCCGCATGTCGTAAGCGGGAATCTCATGAGATCCCCGCCTGCGCGGGGATGACATAAGTTTATTTTGTTACTCATTTTTAGTCATTACTTAAAATTTTAGCCTTGGCTAATTCTTTTCTCTGTGTAATAGGGATCGGCATGAGTGTCAAGAATCGAAAATTTACCAAGGTCCGTAACGATCATGTGCATGAAAAGGCGGAAGATTACGTCGAAATGATTCAGGAGCTGGTGAATGAACAGGGAGAAGCAAGAGTCACCGTTCTCGCAAAGCACTTTGGTGTCACTCCTGTCACTGCCCACAAAATTGTGGCTCGTCTGCAGCGAGAAAAACTTGTGACATCAAAACCCTATCGTTCCGTTTTTTTAACAGAGCACGGAAAACGACTCGCCAAACAAAGTCGCGAGCGACATCATATCGTGTATACCTTTTTACGAAAACTCGGAGTTCCGGAACCTATTGCAAATACTGATGCTGAAGGAATGGAGCATCACGTGAGTCCTGAAACACTTTCCAAAATGAAAGCATTTCTCAAAACCAAAATCTAAAAAGGAGTTATGACATGAAAAAATTTGGAGCTTATCTCATAAATCACTTTCATTGTCATTCCCGCGCAGGCGGGAATCCAGAAATATTAAAAACACTGGATCCCTGCCTTCGCAGGGATGACAAAAATGATCAAAAAGCCATTTATGAGCTGGGCTCTAGTTGGTTGCTCGCAATGATCTGCGTTGTATTCTTCGCGAACGAAGTAAACGCCGCTTCAAAAAATTGGGACGATGTTCTTGTCACCGATCGTCCTGACGCTGCAGAAGCAAGCGAGACTGTTGGAAAATATCGATTTCAAATTGAAACAAGTTTTGCCTTTGATCATGATGAAGATGCCGGTGTTTCAACAAACAATTACAATTTTCCAACACTCATCAAATTTGGGGTAACAGATTGGGCAGAAGTACGACTCGAAGCACCGTTTCTCAATATTCAAACACAAACTGGAACATCATCGACAACGGGGTTTACCGACATTGATCTTGGCACAAAAGTGCATCTCCAAGACAATGAGGGGGCTGCACCCTCTCTCGGGTTTCTCTTTCATCTGACCCTCCCGACAGGAAAAGATATTTTTTCAGCAAATACGGTCGAACCAAAATTTGTGGTGCTCATGGATTGGGAGCTTCCTCAAAAATTTTCGTTGGGAATAAACTTTGGGCTCGACATTCCTGTGACGGATGCTAACGGAAATAAATTTGCACGATTTCTGTATGCTGGAGCTCTTAATCGCCCTCTCCCTATTCCAGCGCTCGATGATCGTTTAGGAATGTTCATCGAATTTGCAGGAGCTGTCCCCATGATGGAAGGTCCAAAAGGAGAGCATCGCTTCGATACAGGTTTTGGGTTTCTCTTAACTCCTGACATGAAGATCGATACGTTTGCCCAAGTCGGACTGACTGAAGCTTCACCCGATATTGGAACTGGATTGGGTTTTAGTTGGAGAATTCTTTAACCCCCCACATCGGTCGGAGCAGTTGGAACCGTAAACGTGAAATCAGTGAGCGGAACCAAATTATTCGTGACATCACTTGTTGCTGCTGCACGATCGTTTGTGGGATTTCCACCATCAACTGAAGTATAGGTAAAATTGTCCCCTACTGAAGCATTGCAATCATTTTTGGGAGCAAACGTTATATTCGAGCTTGTCGCCGTAAATTCAGTGGCTCCACTTGCTTTGCTGATTTCCTGTCGCTGTGCTCGGGCAATACCAGTATGACTTTGTCCAGGACCCGCCCAATTACAAATAAATTTGGTCACCTTCCCGAGATCCGTTGTTGTTCCAATTTCAACACCCATACCTGCATACGCTGTTCCGGTAATATTTCCACTTGCGTCGGCTGTTGTCGTAATATTGAACACACGACTGCTATCATCACCCTGCCCTGCTTGCCATGCATACGCCACTGTCCCCGTTCCATTGCTTGGGTTAATGCTCGCAACCATATAGTTAGCATTATCTCCCCAACCACTCGCACTTGTTGCAAGCTGATCTGCAAGGCTGATGTTGTTATCACTATCGAGCTGTTTCCCTGTGCCGCAGAACTGGGCAAATTTCATTTCATAGCTCATCGCCGTTGCCGATGTCTTTTCATAGAGAATCGTTCCCGCTTGCGTCACACCACTTGCGCCGGATCCAGCACAATTTGATCCCTCACCTTGCGCTTGATTCATGGTCATTGATACTTTTCCTTTATACGTACTATTATCGGTCGCTGTGGGAATATGTTTTAAGACAATTTTTGCCGTTTGCGCGGTAGCCCCTCCAAATGACATCGACATCGTGAGCGTCGATTTATACACTGGATTTGCTCCAGAATCAGCAAGCCGCTCCAGCGTTGCAGCGCTAAAGGTCAAACCCGTCACAGAAACATAGGTTGAAAGAGCTGACGCAAGATCAACCGAGCTCCCAATCGCAGGGAGTGCAATGCTCGCCTTTTTTCCAGCACACGCAACGGCTCCAAAAACACTGACCATATTATCGACAATACTTGCCACTTTTTCCACGAGTTCCGTCATTTTTGCCGCAGCGCAGGCTTGAGTCCCTTGCGTCGCATTCCAAATCGCAAGATCCCCGCTTGGCATTTGTCCACTATTTGGTGAACCATCTGGATGACCGAGATAATTGACTGACGGCGCATAACAGGAAGTGGAGGTCACCGAGGGGAGCGCCATCGTAAATTTACAGTCATTAGTTCCAGCGATAAGAGCCTGAAGCGCTGTCTTTTTTGATGCAAAATCATCTGCAGCGGCATCACCCACTTCGGCCTTTGTCCAGAAAACGCGTTTTGAAATGGAAGTGCTGGCAGAGCTTGTCGCTGTCGGTGAACTAATCACAAGATCACCTGGGACAGTTTTCCCAGTGGTTGAATCAGTTGTTGTTGTCGTTGCAGTTGTTGTTGTCGCCGTCGTTCCACCACACGCATTGAAAAAAACGAGACTGACAAACATTCCCCAAATAGAAATCCGTTTCATTTCTCCCCCTTTGAGATTTTTAATTTTGCTATTATGCCTCAGACAAAAACATGTGGCAAAAGATTTATCTTACATTTTTTCAGAAACAGTTTGCCATTGTAAGAAACGAAGCAGGTGACTCCAATGTCCGGCTTTGTCATCAGTCCCTGATCCATACCATCCACCAAAAGGCTGTGTGCCGACATAGGCACCGGTACACTTTCGATTGAGGTAGGTATTTCCTGAACTGAATTCTGAAATCCGCGCTTGAAGTTTCGGATCCTCCGTAAAGAGCGAACCTGTTAAGGCATAAGGCGTTACATTTGCAATTTTTACTAACTCATCGAAATTTCGAGCTTTATAGATTCCAAAAACTGGTCCAAAAATTTCAACCGAAGCCATCTCACCATAAGGGTCTAAGCCTTCATGGAGACTTATGGGAATGCCGTATCCAGGATAACTATTTTCAGGTTTTCCTCCTACCAAAAACTTTCCACCTGCTTGCACGACTTGTCGACATTGTTCATCGATTGTCGTGAGGGATCGTTCATCGATCACACCTCCCATCATCGAAGAAGGCTCAAGCACATCCTTCAACGTGATCTTTGATAACCGCTCCACAATTCCTTGTTTTATATCATCATAAATATCTTCTTTGATAATAAGTCGTGATAGCGCAGAACATTTTTGTCCCTGAAATCCGGTTGCACTTGTTTCGATCGCATCAAGGAGTTGATCAAGATTGTTAACATCATGAACCGCAATAAAGTCACACCCTCCCATTTCAGCCACCACACGCTTGATCCACCTGGCGCTTGTTCTTGCCGCTGCTTTATTGATTTCAAGGCCAGCTCGTTTACTTCCGGTGAAGGTGACAAGAGCCACATCAGGATCCTCGACCAAAAATTTTCCAAGGGCATGATTCCCAACGCCACTATCAAGAACAAGTTGAACAGGTGCTCCTGCTTCCTGAAATATTTTTGCGCAGTAGATTCCTGTTGCAGGCGCGCGAGGCGATGGTTTCACCACCATCACATTTCCCATAACCGTTGGCGCTGCCCACATGCCAGTAAAAATGGCGCACGGAAAATTGAAAGGAGGAAGGCTCACACCAACACCAAGCGGTTTTGCAAGAAGACGATTACGATGACCTTGCATGTCGGTCACAGCTAAAAAATCACGATCATGAAGAAGTTCACATGAGTTTGCATAATAGTCGAGAAAGTCGACGGCTTCAGCCCATTCCGCATGCGCTTCGAGCGCTGTCTTTCCAATTTCAAGCATCAGAAAACCGATGAGTGTCCATCGCTCTTCTGCGAATTTTTTCCGGATCTGTCGCACGAGCTGCGCTCGTTTTCCATATGGCTGCACACTCCACGAAAGAAATATTTTTTGTGCATGATCGAGTGCAGCACGCGCTTGGCTTTCATCGCTCACAGAGAAAGGACCGAAGGCTTCTTCGCGGTTGTTCGGATTTTTTGTCGTATAGGTTCCGGCATTTCCTGGAACCCACGTTTCTCCCACAAGAACCTTGTGCGCCGAATGAAGAAAAGCTCGCGCTTTTTCAATGCCCCCAAGAAGGTTACGTTTCATTCCTTCATCGCTCCAGGGATTCAGCACCGGTTCATTGTGAAACTGACGAAATGTCGTGAGATTCATAACCTCTCCTTTCACGTCAGAAATCTGCTGACACAAAAGCCCATAGCAGCTCCAGCAACGACAAGCCAGGCGGAATTCAGACGAAAACGCCATAAAAGAAAAAAACTCAGCAACATCATAAAAATAGCTGGAACATCGGGAAGAGCTTCTTTTCCAAGCTTGACGGTCACGACCGCCATCAACGCAAGTGAGGCAACATTGACGCCATCAAGAAAACTGCTCGCAAGACGCGACGTTCGAAGGCGCGGAATGAGAGGATGACTGATCGCGACAAAAAAAAATGCAGGAAGAAAAATTCCTATCGTCGCAAGCAAAGCTCCTCCATGACCTGCGATGAGATATCCAACAAACGTCGCTGCCGTGAAGACGGGACCGGGTGTGAACTGGCCAACAGTAACCGCATCAATAAGTTGTGATGACGTAAGCCACTGACGATGATCGACAAAATCGGTCTGCAAAAATGCGAGCAACACATAGCCGCTGCCAAAAAGAACTGAACCGATCTTGAGAAAAATCAAAAATAATTCACTGAGCCGTGATGAAGCATCATTTATCACAAAAGGAAGCGCACTCAAAAAATTGAGACTGAGCATTCTCCCCTCTTTTATTTGCCGCCAGAGCATGGCAAGGAAACCAGTGCCAAACAAAACCAAAAGTTCATTCATGCCAAAAGCATTTGTGACTAGAGCTGCAAGACAAAAGACCATGAGCATTTTTGTTTTCAGAGCAGTTCGACCAAGACGATAAAGTGCATGCGCAACAATCGCAATCATCACGGGTTTCACTCCATAAAGTAAACTCTGTATTTCTGGAAGTGAACCAAAGCGAACATAAGCCCATGCAATGATCCAAACAATGATGACAGCAGGAAGAATAAAACAGATACCAGCCACAAGAAGTCCCTTCCATCCTGCCTGTTTGTGGCCAATGTGAATGGCAAGTTCCGTGGAATTGGGACCAGGAATGAGATTGGTTGCGCCGAGAAGATCGAGAAATGTTTCTGATGAAAGCCATTTTTTTTTGCGCACGACTTCATCTTCCATCATTGCGATGTGCGCCGCAGGACCACCAAAGGAAATCGTACCGAGTTTGAGAAAAAGCAGTGCAAGTTGTTTGAGCATAAGCAAGTGATCAATCTTATTTCAACAAATCATCCACTTCGCAAGAAAGTAACTTTGATGTATCGACGAAAATTTCCTGTGAATAAAGTGTCAATTCAAACGGGCTAATGGCATATCGGTAATTGTAATGTGCCGAGATGTTGATTCTTTTACCACAACTCCCCATTCGTGAAACTGACTCATAAAAATTTCTTGCGCGTTCAATAAAGGGCCGTGCGAAAGAATTTTTATTTTTTCGCTGAGTTGTTTGTTGTCAATGATTTCTTCGAGTGTCGTGAAATACAGGTCTTCGGTGTAAAGTTTCCCTTCTTTTTGCACTCGCTTGAAGAGTTGATTCCAGAAATAAAACAGGTCATTCCCGGTTTTTCTTACAAGAGCAGCATGGGTAAGGAGGGAAAAAATCGCTCCACATCGATAATGTGCTCGCCGATTCGGATCTTCATTTACTTCCATAAGTGGCCTATTCTTCAGCATTGAGAGACAAGCGTTGAATGCTTCCGTTTGAAAATCAAGGAGTCTCTGTTTGGAGATGTATTTCAAATCGTAAAGAGCAAGGTAAGAAAATGCATCGGCCCCGCCTTCATGCATCCATATATCTCCAGATTTATATTGAAATAACTGACCATTCCAGAGATGAGCCGTCTCATGTGCAAGAAATCGTGTCAGGTCAATGAATGATTCTTCATCCTCTTCTGCCCAACTTTTTCCCAAGAGAGACAATTGAATAAGGCCAGGAAGAGTTCCCCCACTACTGTTCTTTCCTCCTCCTTCAGATGAGTAACTTAAAAATACAAAGGGCTTGAATGAAAGAGCATATCCTGTTTTCTTGGCATAATAATCGAAGAGATTTGGTAACAGAGAATTGAAACGATCTTTTAACCACTTCGGTAATGCAGGGTCAACAATCGCTGTAAGAGACGTTGTTTCGATTGGATTCAAATTTCCGAAGTAGACATACGTTCCTCTTCGGGTTTTATCTCGCCACATTATTGAAGAACGAAAAACTTTTCCCTCCACAATTCCTTCTTCGTGGCTTCTTGGGATAAAAAGAAACTCAACGGGTTCATGACAATCCTCTGTTTCCGGACAAGCATGAAGATGACCCGTGTACATGACAACACTGGAATCGCTAAAGGACTGAAAGAACTCATAATCTTTGGGGGTCATCTCATAATAGGAAGCAAACTCAAAGGATGCTTCTTGAAACGGTTTGGAATTGAGACTTACCAATTGTTCTTTGCCATTGATTTCCTTCACCACTATTCCTGAAGTCAAAGGCTTCCAGGTATTCACTTTGAAACGATTCGCTTGTCGGTCAAAAATTAAATTCGGTACTGGCTGCGAAGTTTGAAATGTGACCTTCCAGGCATCCTTGTAAGAAAGATGTTCGACCGTCACTTTAAGGGAGAAAAGACTTTCTGGTTTTCGCGGTAACTTGCTACAGCCAACTAAAATTAAAAGAAGGGACATGACAACCACCCCTCCTAAATTCAAATGCTGAGTAAACCATAACGCGGAAATATCAATGGTCCCAAGTTTTAAAAAGAGAAGCTCGAGTTGTTTGAACATAGGGGAAAGCGACTATGAAAAAAATACGAAATGAACTCCAGAAAAAAGTATCGTTCCCTGCAGATGAGAACCTTCCTTAAATTTGAATCCGCCCATGACAAAACGCTACGGCTTCATACGCTGATCTTTCAAGACTTTCTCTGCGGAGAGGGAGGGATTTGAACCCTCGATACCGTTTCCGGTATAACGGTTTTCGAGACCGTCCTATTCAACCGCTCTAGCACCTCTCCATCTTACATATTAATTTTTTACAGCAATGCTTGGGGATATTTCTTCTGATGGTGTCATCACCCTCACAAATGCTTCAAAATGTTTTGCTGGAACTTGTCGAGGATCACATGTGTTATTTTCAAATGAAAAATCGTGCCAACCATAACGTCTTTCAAACCATCTCACGCGATAAGAAAAAGTGTCACTCCACCGGTGATGAATTTTTTCAAAATACCAGAGTGAATTCCCACTGGGATCCTCTACACGCACATAGTCATCAAAAAATGGATCCCTTCCAGATGTAATCCCTGCTTCTCCCACATGCTCGAGAACTCGCTCATAAGCTTCCTGATTTGAGCGCGGGCCATTTCGCAAACAAACTTCTGCCATTTTTTACTCCTGGCGGAGAGAGTGGGATTCGAACCCACGTTACCGTAAGGTAAACACGCTTTCCAAGCGTGCGCCTTCAGCCGCTCGGCCATCTCTCCAAAGTCGTGGTTTAAAACCATACTTTGTTTCGTGTCGCAACCTTTACTTCTTCTCCCGTAAATCGCGAAAAAACTGACTCAGAAGCGCTCCGCATTCTTCTGCTAAAACTCCCTGAATCACTTCAATCTGATGATTGAAGCGAGCATCCTCGACAACATTATATAAAGAGCCGCAAGCTCCTGCTTTGGGATCACGACATCCATAGACAAGCCGACGAACTCGAGCTTGAAGAAGAGCGCCAGCACACATCAAACAAGGCTCGCAGGTGACATACAGAGTAACCTCCTCTAAGCGCCAGCTTTTGTGCATCTTTGCAAGCTGATCAAGAAGTAAAAGTTCTGCATGTCCCAAAGGGTTATGAGTACGTTCACGAAGATTATGCGAACGGCAAACGACCTTCTCATCAACAACAGCTACCGCTCCGATCGGAACCTCACCGCAAGCACTTGCTTTGTGCGCTTCAGCAATCGCTTCACGCATAAAAGATTCTTCTAATGTGGAAGACATAAACATTTCCTTCAAAAAGTGTTGATTTTTAGTCCCAAATCCGTACGATGCGCCCTCATTTAGAAACAAAAGTTTTTTGCAATCATTATTTTGCAGCATCCATTAAAAAGAAGGAGTCACCATGTTGTTGCAACATCTTCCCGTTTCCAACATCAATATTGCAGACGATAGTTATCGTATGACGTTTTCTCCACAACTTGAAAATCTCAAACGCTCTATCAAAGCAGTCGGTCTTGTTCAACCTATTCTCGTTCGTCACACACCCGAAGGAACCTATCAACTTGTGTGTGGTTACAAACGTGTTCTTGTTTTTCAAGAACTCAATCGACAATCTATTCCAGCACTGGTCTCTGAACCAAATGAACTCACACCAGCACAAGCATTCCTCATGAACTTTCATGATAATGCGGCCTCGAGAAATCTGAATATCATTGAAAAAGCAAATGCGGTGATGAAACTCCGACAATTTTGCGCTCTTCCTGAAGAAGAATTAGTGAAACAATATCTTCCCCTTTTTGGAGAAGAACCAAGTTACAAACTGCTGCATGAATTGTTGGCGCTTTCAACACTGACCGAACCGATGAAAAACCATGTGGTCCAAGCAGATATTGCGGTCACTTCTGCTTCCCGTATTGCTGAGTTCACACCTTCGACACAGCAATCATTACTTGCGGTACTTTCTTACATTCGTCCGACAGCTGGAAAGCTCAATGAACTTCTTTCTCTCATTCGTGAAATTTCCGCACGCGACGGGATGTCCGTCGAAAGTGTTCTTGAACGTTATCAACTTCTCGCTATTGTTGCCGATGAACAAGCATCGCCTCCGGAAAAAGTAAAAGCACTTCGTCAAACACTTCGTGGAATTCGCCTGCCACAGTTGACAGAACGACAACAACATTTAGCACAGCTCATTCAGAGTTTGGAATTACCCGACACAGCAAAGCTCATTGCTGATCCTTACTTTGAAAGTCAAAAATTTAAATTGCAGTATCAATTTAGCAATCCGGAAGAGCTGGATCAATTAATCGATAAAATTAAATCTGCCTTTGACAAACAACAATGGCGACAAATTTTTGATTGGTATCAAACGTAATTATCCGTGAGCACATCCTTTGTTGAAATCGCTGGTTATTCTCCTGAGCGTCGTGTTCGGACAAAAAAACATCTGTCTCCTTTTGAGCCCGAACAAATTTGGGTTGATCAATCGATAGAAAATCATCCTGAAGTCTTACGACTTCTTAATTCTCTTCGCGACGTTGAAATTGATGTCGTTGAAGATGTCTCCCGCATTCACATTCCTTCAACGCTTGACATCGCAAAGCAGCAATTAATTCTCACAAAGCAAAAAGGTCGCGTTCTTCGTCCTCCTCTTGGAACAAAAACAAGAGACATTGATCTCGAGATTGCTTCCATGATGGGAACTCCTTACGAATGCAGCTATTGTCCTTTGCAACTCTACCTTCGAGAACACCCTATTCCCCATCTTTCCGTGGATATCGAAACCATTTTTGAAGAAATGTCTTCTTTTCTCGATAAACACCCAGATCAATTTTTTCGAATTGGATGTGGTGAATATCACGATCCTCTTGTTTTTGATTCTCTGACCGGATTTGCAAGTCTTCTCATCGCGTTTTTTGCCGGAAAACAAAATGCTTTCCTTGAGCTGAAAACACGCATGACGAACATCGATCATCTTCTCTCGCTTCGACATTGCAAACATACCATCCTCTCGTGGTATCTCAATACACCGGAAATCATAGCTTCGGAAGAACGCGGCACTACTTCATTTGAAGAGCGCCTGGATGCTGCAAGCCGCGCAGTACACGCAGGATATCGTATCGCCTTTCATCTCGATCCCATCATTCTTCTGCGAAGCGACGGCGAAGAAATGGAAAACTATCTTCAGGTGATCGAGAAGATTTTTGAACGCTTTTCTCTGGAGCATATTGCGTGGATTCAAATGGGGTTACTTCGTTATCCAAAAGAACTTCCGGAAATCGCAAAAGAACGATTTCCTTCAACCCGCATTTTTACCGGAGAAGTTTTTCTCGATGGGAACATCATGCGCGCTCCACGCTTTATTCGTGAAGCTTCTTATCGACCTCTTTGGGAAAAATTAAAAACAAAACTACCATCGGAAAAAATCTTTTTTTCCGCAGAAACAATTCAAGTGTGTGAAAAATTTGATCCTGCAATCACGTCGCCAGGAATACGTGAGCAGCGTTTACGAAATTCCATCATCAAACCTTTTGCGTATTAATCCTTCGGAATGGGAATTGATGTTACTTCCTTTTTTTCTGAAAAAACGATGACGAGTTCTTTTTTTGGAAGAAGAAATCCGATGTCGGTCACTTCTCCGATTCCTGGTTGAAAGGACGTCAGAGCAAACGTTGGTTTGATGCGGAAGAGCGAACGAAGCGCGAGACTTGTCACGTAGACCTGTTCGCGGTCGTCGCGTGCCATCCCTTCAAGTGTTTTGAGCAAAAGAGAGGGAATATATTTTTGTTTCCCTTGAAGATCCCAAGCGGTCACTTCACCTGAACTCCATCCCGCGACTAAAAAATACTGTTTTGAAGCATTCCAAAGAAGTGAGTGCGGTTGACCAAGGCGATCGTGTTGCACAAAAATTTCTGCTTTTCCATCCGCAATGCGATAGATGGTATTCGTCAACGCATCCACAGCAAAGAGTTTTCCCTCAGGACCAACGGCAATATCATACAGATGCTGAGGAGGATGCGTTCCAAAATCAATATCCGAAAGAAACTTTCCCTCGGGAAGGGAAAAATGGTGAAGGGCAGTGATATCCGCGACATATAATTTCCTCTCCACAATCACCATTCCCTTTGGCGCATGGAGTCCTGTGGAAAGTTTCTCGCCATCAATGAATCGAAGCATTTCAAGAGCGCCTTCACTTGAGAGTCGAGAAATAAATCCATTGGCATCCTTCACATCTGCGGTTCCATTCATATTTGAAACATAGATCTGATTGGTAACAGGATCGATGACCACGCCATATGGCTGTGAGAAACCAGAAACGGTAAAAGCATATGTTGTCATCGAAAGAAAAAATGTGAAAAAAAAACTAAAAAAATATAACCAAATGAAGCTGCCGCCGTCATTCCCGCATGCTGTAAGCGGGAATCTCATGAGATCCCCGCCTGCGCGGGGATGACATAAGTTCATTTTGTTACGAATTCTAAAAAAGAAATACATATATGCATTATTGAACCATCGAAGAAGATTTTGCAAATTCAATCACAATTCGTGCAAGCTCTTCTCCTGCACGTGCTTGCGCTTCCTTGGTTGAAGCCGCAATATGCGGGGTAAGAACCATTCCATTTTTTCCAACAAGAGGAGAATTGATCGGCGGTTCAATTTCAAAAACATCAAAAGCTGCTCCTTGAATCTGCCCACTTTCCAGAGCATCGGCCAAAGCGGCTTCATCTACAATACCACCACGTGAACAATTGATGAGACGCGCTCCCTTTTTCATTTGCGAAAAAGCTTTTGCATTCAACATATGCTTGGTTTCAGGTGTGAAAGGAAGGTGGAGCGAAAGAATATCAGCCTTTGTGAGGACGTCTTCATACGACATCATTGTTACCTGAGAGTTCACGGTAAAATTTTTATCCACGAAAGGATCACACACAATCACACTCATCCCAAACGCTTGCGCACGACGAGCAACTTCACGAGCTATGCGACCAAAACCTACAAGGCCAAGACATTTTCCGAAAAGTTCTTCTCCCAAAAATGCCTGCTTTTCCCATTTGCCAGCTGACACTGATATATGCGCATCAGGAACTGAGCGCATTAAAGCGAAAAGAAGCGCAAACGTATGTTCTGCAACTGAAAGTGACGTGGCTTCAGGAGTATTTGCAACGACGATATGACGTTTTTTAGCCGCGTCTTGATCGACATTATCAAGACCAACACCTGCTCGGACAATGAGCTGAAGTTTCGTCGCTGCATCGATAACAGATTGAGTCACTTTGGTTTTACTGCGAATGGCGAGAACGTCAAAGTAAGGGATCGTCGCAATAAGTTCATCCGGAGAAAGCGATGTCTTCACCGTGACATCAAGGCCATGTGATTGAAGCAAAGCAAGAGCTTTTGCATCAATCGGATCTGTCACGAGTACCTTCATTTAAAAAGGCTCCGCTAAAATTTTTTGTGCTGCTGTAATTCCCTTTCCTAAACTCCCTTTTTCTCCAAGATGAGAAAGCGCAATTTCAACACTTCCAACTGCTGCTAAAATATCGAAACGATCGATATAACCTAAATGTGCAATACGAAAAATTTTATCTTTCAGTTCATCTTGTCCACCAGCTACCGTGACCCCAAGCTCTGTTTTCATAATGTTGATCATCGCCTTCGCATCGACATGCGTTGGCATATAAACTGCGGTGAGAGCATTGGAAGAACGCTTTGCAAAGAGTTGAAGCCCCAAAGCTTCCATACCTGCACGTGTTGCTCTGGCAAGAATTTCATGTCGACGCCAAATATGTTCGATGGTTTCTTCTTGAAGCAAACGGAGCGATTCTTCCAGTTGAATGTAAAGACCGATCGCAGGCGTAAAGGGATGATCTCCTTGATCATGTCCTTTACGATAGCGCTTGAGATCAAAATAGTATTTTGGGCACGTCGATGTCTCAACACACTTCCACGCTTTTTGAGAGAGGCTGATAAATGCAAGTCCTGGAGGAAGCATGAGTGCTTTTTGTGATCCTGTCACCACAACATCAACACCCCAGGCATCTGGAAGAAAACGATCTGCAGCTAAACCTGAAATCGCATCAACCACAAAGATAGCGTCTGTTCCTGAAATCATTTTTCCCATGGCTTCAAGATCAAAGGTAACACCTGTTGATGTTTCGGTCAGTTGCGTAAAGACAGCCTTGATGTTTGGTTTTTGACGAAGCGCATTTTGAAGTTCAGCCGGATCAAGTGTTTCTCCTCGTGGGACCACAAGTTCAATCACTTCCATGCCGTAGCGTTTGCAGAGATCAACCCAACGATGTCCAAATTTTCCGGCATTTACACAAAGGACAACATCTCCAGGTGAAAGGAGAGAAACAACAGAAGCTTCCATGGCGCCTGATCCAGAACAGGTCATGGAATAAACATCGTGTGACGTACAAAAAATATTTTTCAATTGTTCATGAACTTTTTGCGTCAGAGCTCGAAATTCGGGAGTGCGATGATGCGGAATCTCCTTGGCACGCGCAGCAGTGACCGAAGGAGGAATCATCGTGGGTCCAGGAGTAAAAAGATAACGCTTATGAGATATCGTCATAATCAGCTTTTGTAATGAATCAGCAATGTTCTGACAAGAGAAGAAATACGAGTGGTGCGCCGCTAGAAACCGAAGGTCATTCCAAAGCGAACGGGAATCACAAAGACAAGCGTATTGTTTCGAGTAAGACGATCCCCAAAAAAGAGGATCGAACGAATCGGTATTTGAAGTGTCAGAGCCCCACTCAATGTTTTCGCGCGGGCAAAATACCAGGAAACACCGGGTCCCACATTTATATTAGCGCCGTAACTTGCCGAGCGATCAAATGTCTCCCCTTCGCGCAAATAATTGATACCGCCACCGGCAACCAAATGAACATCAATTCCATTTTCCCATGAAGCAATGTGATAAATGACTTCGGAGTTCACGGTAAGAAGTTGTGTCCGCTCATTGCCATTGATTCTCAGACTTACAAATTCAACAGGGACTTGGAAGCCCCAACGAGTTTTGCAAACGTCATACCCAAGGACTGCATGTCCACCAAAACCAGGTCCAAACGTGATGCGACGGTTGACATTCGAATTCGCAAAAAATCTTGTTTCATGCGTAAAAAGATGAGACTGAGCATATCCTCCACCAAAGAAAAAACCATCATGTCCACAGGCGAAACTTGCTTGAGGAAAGAGTATAAAGAGAACCATGGTCACACATGCAGCACTCCCAATGAAAAATCGCATACAACATCCTTTCTCTCCCCGTATATGCTTTCTCTGAGAGCTTCTGCCAAAGGTTTTCCCGAATGACAAGCTTACAATTGACCGACATCATGATGATGTCATTTTTTTGTCTGCTCTTTCTTGAGAGAAATCAAATCGTTATATCTTTTTTCTCGCTTTCTTGACGCTTGACCTCATTTGAGCTGATGCCGTTTTAACCTCCTTGAGCAATCGAAAAAAACTGCCTTTCTCGAAGGTTACCCTCGTTCTCCTGTTTGGCATCTCAATTGCTATGAAGAGGGTGTTGGAACTTTTCGATGGAGGGATCATGCGCTTCTTTTTTATTCTTTCTGTCCTGATCATCGTCATCCTCTGCAACCTCTCTTCTCTTGCAGATGCCGACACGTGTTATGGTTCTACCGGAGGCGACGGAAACACCTATCTTGAAGTGACGGTAACCGCAGGTGGAAATCCTGTAGAAGATATATACCTTTATCTTCAACCCAAAACATACACAGGAGGAGACGCTTATGAAACACCGTGTAGCAACTCCAGTGGAAAGGGCTATTTTAAGTTAGAAACGAATCCCTCCAAAAACTGTTTCTCCTCTTACACTGACTATAAAGGAGTCACGCGGAGTTACTGTAGTCCTCGCAGCGCTCACTGTTATCAGTATTGCTATGGAAGTTCGTTATTGGATTCATGGTATTCTTCAAAAACACTCGCAACTGAAAATTATTTTATTGAAGCCCGTCCTCCTTACGGTTCAAGTATTGCAGACCGCTATGGGACATGCCGTATTTCAGATATCAATCTCGATTTCAACAGTTCTCAATCCGTAAGCTGCGAAGTCACTGAAAAAAGTGAACTCTTACGAGTGAAAGTTCTCGATGACAATGACAAACCCATTACTTCAAGCCTTAATATTTATCTCGGAAGTACTTCGTCATATCTGACAAAAGAAGTCGTTGCTTCAACAACCGATTTTTATGTCATTCCTGATGAACGACTCACCATCTCCGCAGGTTGTAAGGATTCCCAAAATTGCAAATACCGATGCGTCAGCAACAAGGTCACCAGTGTCAGCGCAGCAGAAGGGACAAAAACCATCACACTCAAAGCCAAGGAAAGCAACGCAACGATTACAGGGCAAATTACGGGAAGTGATGGCAGCGTTTTACAAGAAGCTTATGTCAGCATGTATACCGAATGGTCTGGCGAAACTTCAGACAATGAGAGTTGCTATGCCTATGGTTATGCACAAACAGATTCGAACGGATCGTATTCACTGTCCATGCCCGCCGGAACCTATAATGTTTCTGCGAATCCAAAATGGGTGGATGGCGGATCTCCTTATGCGGGAAAAAATCTTTCTGCAACGCTCGCTTCAAGCGAAACAGCCACCAAAAATTTCGTTCTGGTAAAAAAAGATAAAAGCATCACCGCAACCGTTAAAGACGACAAAGGAAACCTGCTTCAAAATGCTTATGTGTCTGCTTATTCGTATGACAAAGAAGATACCTTCTCTGCTTGGTCACAAAGCAATGCACAAGGGGTAGCGCAAATTGCAGTCCTCGATGGAAAACACAATGTCTTTGCATCTTACTGGTCAGCAGAAACAAACGATAGCTCAAGAACCATGGGACATTGTCCGACGGAAGGAGCGCAAGCAGTGACAGCCCCTGCTGATATTTCATTTACCTTTCCTGTGCTCGATCACACCATGAATATTATGTTTGTGGATGAATCGAATAATCTGATCAACGATATTTCTGGAGGCGTGAGCATTCGTCCTGCAGAGACCAAAGGCTGGTGCAGCGACTGGGCAAGCATTGAAAATGGAAATACACGAAAATTAGTGGGAGCAAATGCCACATGGCATGTTCAAGGATGGGTTTATGGAGGAACGAGTTATGTTCCCAAAGAATTAAGTGTTGAATGTACTGCAGGGGCGAGTGGAAGCTCTTCGACGTGTAAAATTCCTATGGTCGCTATGAATAAAACATTGAAAGGAAATTTTGTCGATGGAGATGGCAATATTCTTGATCTTTCTGATCAAGGCTATCTCTATGTGAGTGTTAATCGAGGACCAATCTGGCAAACAGCAACCGTGACGGATACGGGATATAGCGCTGCTGTCTCAACAGGACTCTGGTCGGTCAATCCATGGAGCGGTTGGAATAACGAATATGTATCGCGCGCCGTAACAACGCTTATTTCGATCAAGGAGAGCGATACTGTTGTTCAGCAGGATTTAATGTATCTTGCGACGGGGAAAATTGAAGTGACGCTCGAACCGGCTCAAAAATGGGCATGGATGGAAGCAACTGTTTTTCGTGCTGATGAATTTGGGAAAAAAGACGAAGAACGACGTTACTATTATAACAACGGCTGTAGCACGAACAGTGAGGGGAAATGTACGATTACGGTTGCTTCAAAGAGGCGTGAAAAAGGTGGTTTAAAATACTACGTCAATCTCCATAGGCCCATGGATGCTATTCTCGAAGACGGCCGAGTCTCGAATGGAGAATTTGAAGTTCTCACCTATGCGGGTGAAACGGTTACGGCCAACGTGACGACCCGAACGCTCGATGCCGATATCAATGTGAATATTCTTGTCGCCGCCGATGCGGTGACAAATGTCAGCAAAGGAGTTGCACGTATCAATCCGATAAAAAATTCGAGCGCTACGACCGAAGAGGATCTCAAAAATGATGCCTTTGTCAGTTGTTTTTCGGATCTCGGAGGAGCAACAGAGGCCACGAGCAGCGACGGAGTAGCCATGATCAAAGCCACAAGTGGCGATATCTGGCACTGTTTTGCGGTCAATGAGCTGGGACAAAAAATTTATATTTCAGAAGAGGGAGAAATCACCGTCAATGCTGGCACAAATGAAATGAATCTCAAACTCAATTATGTCACTGACATTTCTGAAAATTATTCTGCGACGTGGGATGCGAGCGTGGCAAATACCATTAAACTCGCAAACGGTTATACGGAAATCTATCCCGCACTTTCTCTTGCAGAGAGTGGGATGGTCACGTGTTCCGTTCAGGAAACCGCACGATTACCGTATTTAGCTGCGAAGAGACCAGCAGCTATCACTGGATTTGATTCCGTTTGTAATGATGAAAATGGAAACGAAATTAAAACCATGCGTTCAAATTTTACACTTTGTATGCCCTTGAATACAAACCAACTTGAAAAACTTGACCTTACCGCAGATGATATTCAGTTTACGTATTATGATCCTTCAAGTGGAACATACGTCACGGTGAATGATGCCGCCATTGATAGCACGACAGGTATTGCCTGTGCACAGCTCGATCACAAAACCGAATTTGCACTTATCGGCAATGGGAATTTAACCGGTGTTGACGGAGATAGTGAAGATGCCGCAGGTGAAGCAGAACGAACTGGTGAAACAGGATCTGGAGCTCTTGGCGGATCTGGTTGCGGTTGTCGGGTTGGCGCCACATCGCAAACTCCGCAGACAGCCTACTTCTTTGTCTTCGCCATCGCAGTTCTCATATTGATGAGAAGACAATGGAAACGCGTTACCGTACGACCGAGAAATAAAGATGATCATCATTGACGTTCTGAAGAGGAGCCGTTAATCCGATTGCATGCCATTTCCACGAACATTTTTAACCGCAATTCCAAAGGCTGATCTCCACGTTCACCTTGGGGGATCGCTTCGACTCTCCACCCTCATTCAACTTGCGAAAGATCAAGGAGTGAAACTCCCCTCTTTTACCGAAGAGGGTTTGCGAGAACTTGTTTTTAAAAATGAATATAAAAACCTTCCCGAATATCTTTTAGGCTTTCGTTATACAGAAGCCGTGATGAGAAATCCGGAAAGCTTAGAACAAGTAGCGTATGAACTTGCTTACGATTGTTTTGAAGAGAATGTCTGCTACGTTGAAGTCCGCTTTGCCCCGCAACGTTATCTTTCAAGCGCTTTTCCCATTGATGCGATTTTTACCAGTGTCAACAAGGGACTTGCTCGAGCCACATCTGAAATCAATCAACAAACACTTATCCGCGAAGGACGAGTTCCTGCTTTTCACTACGGGATCATTGGATGTGCCATGAGAAAAATTCGTCCGGAGTTTTCAGAATATTATGAAATGCTCACCAAATTTCATCCGACGATGCCCGAAGGAGAATGTCATGCGCTAGCAGCACGCGAATTGGTGCGAAGTCTTATCAAGGCACGCGATGAACAAGGAATTCCTGCTGTTGGCTTTGATCTCGCAGGAGAGGAAAAGGGTTATCCTGCTGAAGATTTCAAAAATGCTTTTGATCTCGCGCACCGTCATTTTCTGATGAAGACGGTACATGCAGGAGAAGCCTTTGGCCCTCCCTCTATTTTTCAAGCCATAACCGATTGCCATACAGACCGTATTGGACATGGAACGCATCTGTTTGACACCTCTCGCGTTGATCTTCCGACAGAAGGAGAGCGACAACGATATGTCCATGCGCTTGCAGAGTATATCGCTGAACGCCGGATTACGATCGAAGTCTGTCTGACCTCCAATCTGCAAACAATTCCTGAGCTCGCGGATCTTTCACGTCATCCTTTTCGACGAATGGTAGAAGAACGGCTCTCGTGTACGCTGTGCACCGATAATCGATTAATCTCCCATACCACCATGACCGATGAAATTGAAAAAGCGGTCAATACGTTCAATCTCTCGGCACATCGCCTTCGAAACGTAATCATTTGTGGATTTAAACGAAGCTTCTATCACGGAACCTATCGCGAAAAACGAAAATACGTTCGCCACATTATCGATCGTTTCGACGAACTGATGCGTGAGTTTAATATTGCGGATGTCGCGGATTAAGGACTGTGTACTTTTCTTACTGGTTTTTAGTTCGTCGTAACTCTTCTTTCACCAGCGCTTGTAAAAATTTTCCATCGAACCAAAAGCGGGATTCACGGCCATTCACCAAAATCGTCGGCGTTGCGGCAATATAATAGCGGTGTGCTGTGTGAATGTCTTCTTGAAGACGCTTCTCTGTTTCGGGCGAAGCAAGACAGGTATCAAACTCTTCTTTTGTCCAATCACGTTGCAAGGCAATCTCTCCAATCACTTCTGCGCTGAGATCACGTTGACGTTTAAAAAGTTCATCATGGAAATCCCAAAAATCGTTCCGCGCTGCTGCACAGATCGTCGCCTTTGACGCCAAGCAGGAAAAGGGATGCATGGCTTGCTGTACTCGCGGGTTACACGCTTGATCCAGCGGCATATGAATATATCGAAGTTGCACCACATCTTGAAATTCTCGAAGATAAGGCCAAAGTGTTGAGGCAGCACGCTGACAATGGGGACACTGAAAATCAGAAAATTCCAAAATCAAGACTTTCGCCTGTGGATTGCCTCTCACAGGCCAGTTTGGATTGACTTCAATGGGATAGAGCGAACCGAGATAATGGGCCTTTAACTTTTCTTCAAGCGAGATGTCAGGTTGCTGAGGATCTTTTCCCATCTCTTGCCACACAACGCCACCCACACCAAAAAGCACAGCGATGACAATGCCGTACATCAACAAACGACGAAATGGAACTCTCCACGAATGAAAACCAATGGCCACAAAAAGCGCCATAAAGATGAGGGCATTCAGAACATACATCGTGACACATTTCTCGCAGAAAGCATGAAGGACAAAACGAAGCAGATACGCCATACGCAAACTAAACAAGAGGCCAAAAAACGAAAGAAACCACAAAGCGAGAATAAGCGTGCGTTGCTCACCGCGCCAAAAAAGAGCAATCAGAGTTGTGAGAGCCATAACAACATAAAAAAGAAATCCCCACCAAGCAACGGGAGTACCGAGAAACGAGGCATAAGAACTTGCGTTGACAATGGCACAATCCGCATTCCCACCGCTACACGTCATCGACTGATCAAAACCATTTTTTTGAATATCACGATATTGAGAAAACGAAGTAGAGGAAACCACCATCCCGACAATGGATGCCGCAATGACAACCAAGAGCGCTATCTTTTTCATTCTCTCCCCCGAGGTTTCTACCAATCAACAAAACTTTTGAGTTTCTTTGCCCGACTTGGATGCCGAAGCTTGCGAAGCGCTTTCGCTTCGATTTGACGAATACGCTCACGTGTAACGGCAAAATCACGTCCTACTTCTTCCAGCGTATGATCTGATTTTTCACCAATTCCAAAACGCATGCGTAATACTTTTTCTTCTCGCGGTGTCAGCGTTGCCAATACTTTTTGCGTCTGTTCGTTCAAATTAAAATTCACCACAGCATCAGAAGGAGAAACCACAGATTTGTCTTCAATAAAATCTCCCAAATGACTGTCCTCTTCTTCTCCAATAGGAGTCTCAAGAGAAATGGGTTCTTTTGCAATTTTCAAAACCTTTCGCACTTTGTCGACAGGAAGTTCCATTTTTTCTGCAATTTCTTCTGGGAGAGGTTCGCGTCCAAGAGCCTGCACCAGATAACGCGAGGTACGCACAAGTTTGTTAATCGTTTCGATCATATGCACTGGAATTCGAATCGTTCGGGCTTGATCCGCAATCGCTCGCGTAATCGCCTGACGAATCCACCATGTCGCGTATGTCGAAAATTTATAGCCACGTCGATATTCAAATTTATCGACCGCTTTCATCAGACCAATGTTTCCCTCTTGGATTAAATCTAAAAATTGAAGTCCGCGATTGGTATATTTTTTAGCAATGGAAACTACAAGACGAAGATTTGCTTCGACCAGTTCATTTTTTGCTCGTTCTGCAAATTGATCAGAACGCTTGATAGCGCGAAACGTTTCGCGAAGGCTTGCTGCATCTTGTCCGGCTTCTTTTTCAATGTTGCGAACGGCATTTTCAGCCTCTTTACAGGTAATCATAATCTCCGCAATATCTTCGCGTGACAATTTCAACGTTTTCGTCAGCTTTCGTCGTTGATAGTCATTGCGACGATAACTCCGAAATGCTTCTTTTAATTCCTCATAATTCACTTTCATTTTTCGAGCTGATTGCTTCAAAAGGTGCTCGTGAGTTTCGATCGTTTTAATTTTTTCTTCAATTTTTCCAATGATATGAGCAATTGTTTTTTGGGAAAGATTGACTTCTTTAAATTGAACCAGAAGATTTTGCTGAGCTTCTGCAATTTTTTTCTCAAGTTTATTCTTCCCCGCCGCTGAAGCAGGTTTTATCAACTTTTCCTTGAGAGTCCGTAACTGTTTATCACAAGACCGAAGACGATGAATCTCTTTAATGAAAGCCTGACGCTGCGCTTGATCGTCAACATCTTCTTTCTTTTGCTCTGGAAGTTCGACCTCTTCTTCTTCCTCATCATCTTCATTTTTCCGAACAACGACTGGTTCTTCCTCTTCTTCTTCCTCTTCTTCGATGACTTCAACTTCTTGCACAATTTCTGCGAGACGGAGTTTATTTTTTGATAAGAGTTCTCCAAGAGATAAAATCGCCTGCATGCCAAGAGCGCTCGATAAAAGAAAATTGAGCATTTCATTTTGACCCTGTTCAATACGCTTTGCGATTTCGACTTCTCCTTCGCGGGTGAGCAGAGGAACTTGACCCATTTTGCGAAGATAAAGTCGAACAGGATCCGTTGAACGTCCCACTTCTTTTACTTCATCCGTCGCTGGAGCTTCGTCATCGTCTTTCGCGCGTGCTTGCGCTTTTTCCGCGACACGCTTGCCTTCGTCTTCGTTATCAACAATTTCGATTCCCATTTCATCGAAGGTCGCAAGAACCGTATCGAGTTGATCCGAAGAGACAAGCTCAGGAGGCAAAACTTTATTAATTTCAACAAAGGTCAAAAAACCCTTTTTCTTTCCAATTTCAATAAGGCTTTTGACTTGTTCCATCTTTGTGGGAATTTGTTTTTTTGTTTTTACCTGTTTCATATGACTCCTTGAGACTTTTTTCATGACGCGCGTTGCTCCACCTTCAGCTCGCACGTTAATTCTTGTTTCGTTTTCAATAAACTCATTAATTTCGTCTCATCATGTTCTACTTCCGCTTGTCGGATCGATTCATTAATCGTTCTCATGCGCTCCATCACAGATCGACGCTTAATACTTTCAATACAATCCTCGACAAGCAACTGCACATTGGTTTCTGTAAAATCTTTCTCAGCAACCGCAATAGCTCGTAATTCCTCTGCAAGCGCTGGATCACCAAAAGCATCGAGCATATCCGTAAGATGAACATCCGGTGCAGTGATCTGCTGTTCCAAAAAAACCTTCATGATATGTTGACACCATTCATCGAGAAAATCCTCAGCCGCGAGTTTTGTTTTTACACATGCAATATACGTCGGGAAGCGAATCAAAATTTCAAGCAACGTACGTTCCGCTGACGGAACAATCACATTCGAGGTCCTCTGTATTTTTATTCCCGGAGCAAGAATGGGATCACCTTTCTTTTCCATCGCTTTTTGAATCATCCCTTCATCAACAGAAATGATACGTGCTAAATAAGCTTGATATAATTTCCGCTCTATGGAGTCTGTCACTTTCTCAAGAAGTGGTAAAATTTGTCGTGTTGCCGATGTTTTTCCGACAAGATCTCTTCCCGTCTCCTCCACAACCCCATCAATAAAAAATTCAAAGAGCGATCTTGCCTGCTGACATCTTTCTTGAAAATGTTCCACTCCATTCTGACGTACAAAACTATCAGGATCCTCTCCCTTGGGAAGACACACAACCCGAGGCATCATTCCTGCCTCTAAAAAAAGAGGGAGTGTCCTTAGTGTCGCTCTTCTTCCCGCTTCATCTCCATCAAATGCGAGAAACATATTCTTCGTATAACGTGTCAGCAGCTGAAGATGACCCGTCGTTAAAGCTGTTCCAAGTGGGGCAACCACGTAGCCAAGCCCCACACTCACAAGTCGAAGCACATCGGTGTATCCTTCAACAATAATCACTTGTTCTTGTTGTCGGATAGCGTTTTTTGCCTCACTTAAACCAAAAACACTACTCGATTTATGATAAATGAGAGAATCAGGCGAATTGATATATTTTGCCATCTCATGTTCATCAAGAGTTCGACCTCCAAACCCGAGAATTTCACCCCGCGGAGACGTGATCGGAAAAATGATACGATCACGAAAAAAGTCGTAATATCCCTCCCCCTCTTTTTTCCGCAGAAGCCCAAGTTCAGCCGCCAATGCAAGTGGTGCGCCCTTTTCCTTCAAATGCTTCTCTAAACCGTCCCAGCCTTTGTCGGCATAGCCCAAAAAATGTTGCTTCCAAAGATGTGATGGAATGACTCGTTCCTGCAAATAATCTCGAGCTTTCTTCCCTTTGACCGGATGAGCGAGGGTTGCCGCAAAATAATCGAGTGCAATCTGATTGAGACGAAGAGACCATTTCCGTTGACGTTGTTGATCAACTTCGTGGGTTGATAAAGCTTTATTTTTTTCAGTGGGAAGTTTCAGGCCTACTCGATCCGCAAGGAGTTTGACCGCTTCGGGAAAACTCATCCCTTCGAATTTCATAAAGAAGGTGATCACATCACCCCCTTCACCACACCCAAAACAGTGAAAAATCTGTTTTTCTTCGCTGACCAAAAAAGAAGGGGATTTTTCGATGTGAAAAGGACAAAGGCCTTTAAAGTTTACTCCGGCCTTTTTAAGAGAGACTCTCTCATTGATAAGAGAGACAAGAGACAACCGCTCTCGGAGTTCATGAAGAAAAGAACGTGGAAACATGGAACTCCACCTTACGACAATTTCTTTCGAACGAGATCACTGACCCATTTTCCATCAACCCGTCCTTGAATTTTGGGCATTAAGAGTTTCATAACAGCACCCATAGCTTGATTCCCCTTTTCACCTACTTCAGCAATTGCAGCATCAATCAGCTTTTCCGCTTCTGTTGCTGAAAGTTGTTCAGGAAGATACGCTTTTAAAAGCTCCGTCTCCAC
This sequence comes from Deltaproteobacteria bacterium RIFCSPHIGHO2_02_FULL_44_16, assembly GCA_001798185.1. NCBI lineage: Bacteria > Deltaproteobacteria > Deltaproteobacteria bacterium RIFCSPHIGHO2_02_FULL_44_16. The sequence goes on from MGRM01000009.1 coordinate 29,717, forward strand.
TTCCTCTTCGTGCGCTTTTTCCGGACGATTCCCTTTTCGAAAAAGCTCTGCTGCTTCTTGTCGTTGCTTGATAAGAACACCGATCAGTTTGAGAATCGTCTCATCGTTTAAAGGACCTTTCTCTTCGATCCGTTTATTTTTAATGGCTGCAACGACCATACGAAGAGTTCGGACCTTCATCAGATCTTTGCTTTTCATGGCTTTGTGCAGATCTTCTTCGATGCGTTCCTGAAACAGCATAATTCACCTGATCTTTTTATGAGATAGAGGGTCGAATTCCGGTTCGTCGAACTCGCTTGCGTGCTTGAGCTGATTTTCGTTTACGTCGAACGGACGGTTTTTCATAATGTTCACGTTTACGAAGTTCAGAAAGAATTCCCGATTTTTCACACTGTTTTTTAAAACGACGAAGTGCCTGTTCGAATGATTCACCTTCTCGAATCTTGACGCCTGGCATAAAAAAATCACCACCTTTGCGGGGAAAATCTAGAGTCAAGCTCTAGAGCCGAATGTTTCTATGTGAGTGCCTTCTCATTGTCAACGGGGAGTTTTTTCAGTTTTTTCAGTTTTTTCAGCAACGTCATCGACTCGATATGGTGCGTTTGAGGGAACATGTCGATGGGGAGACTCTTCTGGAACATATAGCCATGCTTTTGCAGCCAGGCGATATCGCGAGCTAAGGTCGAGGGGTTACAGGAGACATATATCATGAAGGAGGGAGCGACTTTGACAATGGCCTCAAGAGCCTCAAAAGCCCCTTTTCGAGGGGGATCTAAAACAAGAAGATCAACCTCTCCCTGAACAAACTGTTCTACCTCCGCGGCTTCGGCTGCATAAAAATGGAGCTGCGCTCTTTTCTCTTGAAATGCTTTTTTTTGCGCAGAGTCCACGGCTCTTTTATCCACTTCGACAGCAATGACTTCTGAAGCTTTTTTCGCAATTTCAAAAGAAAAATTGCCCTCTCCAGCATAGAGCTCAACCACTCGTCGGTGCGGTAAAGCATTCACCCATTCGATAAGGGTTTTGCGAAGAACTTGATTTTGCTCAGAGTTAATCTGAAGAAAAGAGGCCTCACTCTCATCCAGGCGCAGCGCCACTCCTTTTCCTCGTTTCCGAAAATATTCTCGCTCTTTCTGCAGCTGTTCATTGAGGCGTTCATCAGCAATATAACATTTTTCAAACTCAACAACCTCTTTTGAACGAGGACGATAAAATCCGAGCCGCTCTTTGGAATCAACATGAAGTTGAATGCGATTCCGATAATGCCATTGCTTGGGCGAAGGGAGTGTCAGGGCGATTTTCGCTTCGATGTCATCGCGTTTCATATGAGCAATGCGTTCAAATGCTTCGAGCAGAATTTCTCGTTTCCAGTGAAGTTGCGTTTCAGAGGAGAGATGTTGCCACTGACAACCGCCACAGAGACCAAAGACAGGACATAGTGGGAGTGCTCGATCTTTTGAGGGAGTGATGATCTTCACTATTTTTGCCTCAAGATAATCAGGATAGGTTTTCACGATCTCAATTTCCAGTTCGTCGCCAACAGCAGCGTACGGAATAAAAACTGTCTTGCCGTTCACGGAAGCAAGACCAGATCCTCCTGAAATCAATTTTTGAACGACCACTCGCATCCGACTCCCCATGCAGAAATAAACTGACGAAGGCAAGCAGTTATGTTAGAAAAGTGGCGACTTTTAAAAAAAGAAAAATATTTCTAAGGAGGAAAATATGGGCAGTTGTCTTCTCAGCGTTGAAACAGTAGCAACAGGTAAAAATGAAACAGGCGCTCTTGCACGAGCAACACTTCCGCTTGCACAAAATAAAGTGAATATCGATTGCACATGCTGCTACAGCACGAACAATGAAGCAACCTTTCATTTTGTGACGAACAATGCATCGAAAGCAAAAGAGCTTCTCTCTAAAAATGGTTTTCGTTGCACTGAAAATGAAGTCTGTCGCTGGTCAACCAATAATCATCCAGGAATTCTTAATAAAGGAACAACTGCTCTTGCTGAAGCGGGGATTGAAATTGAATATTGCTATACCGCAACTCCGGCAAGTAATAACGGCATGACCGATGTGATTTTCTGCACGAATAATAATAAAAAAGCAGCCGAAGTATTACGTCGTTATTAAACTTTGTGTGTCACAAATAAAAACCCCCATGAACTTTGGGGGTTTTTTGTTTCTCTCTCTCGATATCATTTAAGCTTTATTGAGTCTTTTCTTTTTGACATACGCCCAAAGTTTTTTGGTCATCGCACTTGGAGCAATGGGTTTATTGCCAAATACTTTTTGTAAGGGATCCTTACAACCTTTGAAGTTGATGGTGTATCCCCCAAACGCTCCCTTTTTCTTTCCGCGTTTGTGAAGTCTCTTTCGTTTTTTCACTGGCATGTGTATCCCCTTTGCGATTGGCTTCTTCTATTCCCTTCACTCGAAAGAAATAAAATGGCCTGTTTGATTTGCCCTCATGATATCAATTTCAGGCTCGAATCAGAAATAAAAAATGAAGAGCAACTCTTGAGAGATTTCAACGATACTTGGGGAGAGAAGACATCAGATGGCCAAGGAAATGATTGTAACTATTTGAAATCATTATTATTTTTTAGATCCTACTTGGCACTCGACTTGCATCTGATATCCCTCTTTCTCTCATGAGGCATAGAACATGGTAGGTTCACGTCCAATAGGTGAGAAGCAAAACAACATCTGTGATGAAACAAGCGTGCTCGTCTGCGAAGAAGCGCCTTCAGAAAGTGCACAAACAACAACCTCATCAGTGGCACATGAAGATACTTACGCAGCTTCTTTGAGAACCAGGGAAGATTCCCTAACCGCAGAAACACTACAACGAAATGCCCTTCGCATAACACCACAGACTCCACCTCCTCTCGATGCTGCAAGTGCCATAAAAGAATTATTGCGTATCGCACCGCCTGAGCTCGCAAATCAGATCAGATTTTCGAATGAACTTGTTCCAACCATTCGCGATTATGCTCGGATCATTGAAGAACTCGCCATAGCAAGAAATGACCTTTTATCACTGTCATTAAAAGGATTAAGAAACCTTGTTGAATTTTTATCAGAGCGAATGGGAAAATATCGAACGTTCCTTCTTGCGGAAAACGATCGCATTAAAAAAGAAGAAGATCGTATTCGGCCGTCAATATTCGATCCTCTTAATATGATTCCTGTTTCTGATGACAATTGGCAAAGTGATGAAGGAAAAGCAGTGCGTGCAGCGCTTGCAGCGCTTGAAAAAGATTTGGTTCACTTAGGGTTTCTTCGCGCTCCTTATGAACACCGAAGCATTGGGCAGTCGTATTTGTTCACCAATACAATGTCTCTTTCAAAGGGGCTTGAGCTACTGGATGAAATGACACGTCGTTTTCTCACCCATGAAGAGAAACGTATGCGTTTGTTGACAGAGCAGCGACTGCGAGAAGTAAGAAAAATCTCAGCGACACATCATCGCATGGGAACGCTCAAAGCGCTTTATGCCAGAATCGCACCGATTAATGCTCTTCATCTTTCAGCATCTGACATTGGCCAGGAAGTGGAGAATCAAATTGCACGCTACGAAGATCTCATGGGGAAAACAGGAGTAAAGCTCGGGAAACTCAATGAAGCAGCTCTCATTCGCACCAATGAAGCCATGATCGAGATGGCGGAAGCACAACAGGAGATAGTTGCTTCTGCAGACCTGCAAAAAAACGGAGTGATTACTCTTGGAAGCGCTTGGCTTTGGGGAATTGAAAAAACTCTCTCTCCGCTCAATCCTGTTGTTCACGATCGATCCCGTGAGCTGCATGTTCACAATGCCCATCGTTTTGACACTATGCTCGCCACACTTCGCAAAGCAAAAGAAGCCTATGACAATGGAAGTTTTGAGACCGGACAAAAACTTTTTTTGTCACTTGATCAGAAAGAATTTGAAGAACTTCAGAAACTTTTTTCCTCTGCACAAACGCAGCAGTTCTATGTCAACATGGGGCTTGTTGTTGTCTCAGCCTCAATCACAGGTCCTCTGGTTGGTTTAGCTGGTGGGCTCATCGGTTTTGCGAAAGGAAGTATTGGCGCTTATCTTGCTTCTGGAGTTATCTTCACGATCGCGCGTCGTCTTGGCGCGGCAGCCGTAACGACCTCCACTCTCTATAATCAAAAGGAACCGGTCGCCATGAATGCTGGCTCGTGGTTGGGAGAGATGGCGCTTGCCTCAACGATGTTTGGAGTACTTGGCAAATCCATGCAAGCATACGAAGCGTATGCACTCTCAAGAATGGGTCAAGTGGCTGCGCAGCGTATCGCTGCGCGACAAACTTCGACAGCGGTAGCTGGAAAAACGTTGAGTGAAGCTGAATACAACGCACTTCTCACCGAAGAAGTCGCAGCAATTCTCAAGCATCCGATTTACGGCGACGCCTACAAGGCAGGTGCATTTGCTGCTGAGCTTGCGGGCTTTACGGGATTTGAATGGGTTGTGCGTATCGGACAAATTGCGTGGGAAGGCTATAAACAACTGGAAGAAGTTGATTTTGATCCTGCACGCGCGGCCTCTGAACTTCTTACTTATGAAGCCTGGAAAGATCGCTTTATCTTTCTTGCGGGACTCAAAGCTGGTGGATGGCTTACTCAAGATATCACTGATGCCTTTCATGGCAGGGTCGGAGACTTCCTCAGGCGCAGAGTAGAAGTAAGATGGCAAGCTTTTTGCGTTAAAGCAAAAATGCTCGAAGCGAAGTGGGCTGAATTTGCTCGAAGCGAAGTCCCTTCACCGGAACGAATGATACGACTTGCCAAAGAAGGCATAGCTCTTTTTCGCGAGTATATAGACATACTCAAAGGCAATAGAGAACCAGCCAGTAAAATCGCAAAGTATGAAAAGGCGATAGAAGAAATTGACAGTTTGGTAAGACGCCTTGTCGAGTATATCAAACAGATTGGCAACAAATGGCCGCAACCAGCATGGGAGGCTGCCCCTGGAGGAGATGAAAGTGGCGGAGCTCGTCCATGGCTTCAGGTCTTGCGACCTTCACCGATAATGAGTGAAGGTCGACACGATGGCTTTGGTGATCCCCAATCGTTTGGAATACCAATGGATGATCCGATGGACGGACCAACACGTGTTGGCCCGATGATCGTTGCTGGAAGTGATCCGAGTGGCAGTGGAAAAAAACCAGAAGAACCTGATACGTTGAGTGAACGACGAGGGCTTTCAAATGAAGAGGAAGTCGACGAAGAAATAGAGCCTGGAGAAAGAACCGCATCTGACCAAACAGCTGACATTCTACCAGATGAAACTGCGACACGCGATACGGTGCTAGATACACCTCTCTCTGACCTTATCGGAGATCTTTCTCTTGAAGATGTAACTGCGGGAGGTTTGGAAGCACGACAAATACGTGCTCTGACACCAGAAGAAATCGAGGTCATCGCCAGCACTGCGGAAACAACGGCCGATCGACCTGGAATTCTTGAAAGTGCGGAAACAGCAAGCGGTACTCTTCTCGACCCTGCGGATATTCCAGCTCCTGCAGAAAGTGGTGAAGGCTCTCTTGAAATTCCAGTGCATGCACTGTCTCCTGGTCAACTCGCAAGTCTCGCACGACCCGATGATGACGAAGCACCCACGACTGATTACTTACTCCCTCCTGATTTAGTGCAACGTTTTCTGGACGTCCATAAAGCTCCAACACTTGGAACAGTAGCCAAGACACCAGAAGGAATCGAACCAGCTCCGTCACCTCCTGTAGAGCAAAAACCGCCGCCTCTGACGGTTTTCCTCGCTGGACGACCGGTCCCCTCTCCAGAAGTAATAGAGCGGAGCCTCGTTCTGACAGACACCCCCATTGGAGAAATGTCGGATCAGATTGACGCCGCGGGATCAGAAGCAGGCATCACACTCTATGGCGATGTACAAAAATATGGCGACAATAATTATGATGCGACGTTAAAGTATAAAAGAGGTGGAGGAGTCTTTGATGGTGGAGGCGATGGAGCGCAAACTACTCATGCCGTGAAAATAGCAACGACAGAAGTTGCTGCACATACGCGTGAACTTCCAACCACGGTTGCGGCTGACCCGGAAGCTTTCAACGAAAGAGAAACTGTAGCTCTCATGGCAAGAGGGGGAAGAGACCGGGTACTCAGTCAAAAAAATTACTTAGCAAAAGTTCGCGTCCATACTCGACGGGAACCAGTTGATCTTGCACATGCAACCGCGACTGAAGCAAGAGAAAAACTCGGAACTGAAATGTACGGTCTTGTTCTTGAAGCTCTTGGACGAGCAGAGCCGCTCTTTACAGCAATCGCAACAGCTCACGAAGCAGTCAACGAAAGTCCACTTCCAGGGAAACCGACTGGGTTTATGACCTTTGTGGTCGATCTCATCGTTGAAGTCGTTGATGCAAAAGGACATCGTCATTACTTTGATGTGACCTACCATGCGGGAGATGCGAGAAAAATTCATTACGATGCCACGGGCCGTATCGTCTTTAAGACAGAAGATCATACCAAGGCTTTAGCCACAACCACTGTTGATCCTCTCTTACCTGGTTCCAAAACAGGATACGCAAAAGCACTCACCGGTTCTCATGTCGTCACTCACTATCTCGGCGGAGGAGAGGGACATATACTTGTCGGTGATGTCGATATTGCCGAAATTCACGATGGAGATATTACGGTGAAAGGATCTGATAGCATCTCCACTGCTCCTTCTGGAGAGATGGGTGCCATTGCATTAAGTAAAGATACTGCACTCGAGGGAGCTCGTGGTATTGCGATTGCTCTTTTGCAAAACACAACTCGATTCCATGTTGGAAGAAGAATTCTTGAAGCCTATGAACAGAGACAGGATCGCACGATAGATGATTGGGGCTACGTCAGAGCAGTCCTGCCACTGCGTGAAGAGTTTCAAAACAGTGGAGATTCCGCAAAGCTTGCAAATGATCCTGTCGTCCTTCTCCAAGGTACTTTCGACAATGGCACTGAACCGCAAACAATACCGGCAGTTTCTTTTACAGAACCAGATGGAACCACACTCTACTACACACGCAACAGAAACAGAGTTTATATTCAGGATCCAAGCCAGTCGGATCATTACATTTTGCATGCAGTCTGGGGAGGAGACAATATAACAGTTCAGGTAAGAAGAGTGAGGATCCAACAATCGCCCGCTGATGTTTATGTTTCTGCAGCAGGAGATCTCGTCGTCTTGGCACATTCAAATGTTCCGATAGATACTGTATATATATCTCGGGATAAAAATCATCGTATTCGTTTCTCTTCGACATCACAACCTGGTCATTTGGGAACCGCGCAAATAACCATTGAAAAAGATCGTGGAGGAAAGCCGAAAAAAATAACGCTCGCGGTATCAACGAAAGCTAAAGTTCCAGTTGAAGAACTTCCTGTCATTGGTCAAGCTGTCAAACAAGCAAATGAAAGCCTCGCAGATGCTCTCTCATCAGGACCTGCAACACGACATGAAGCAGATGCTCCGGCACTATCCGTGAATGACTGGATGATTTTAAATGAAGCTGCAGTCGAGGTAGGGCTCAGCCCTCCACGCGATCCTGCAGAACGTCCACCTGAAATTGTTATCGAACAACGTGGATTAGATGAAAAACCAAAGAAACGTTGGTGGGAGTTCTGGAAATAGGAAATTTGGAGAAGCGAGAAATAATTTCTAGATGCAAACCCTTCTATGTCATCCCCGTGGAAACGGGGATCTCCTGAGAACACCTGAGATTCCCGCTTTCGCGGGAATGACGGTAAAAGTCTCTACAACCCAATCGATGTTCGTTTCACTTCTAAAATTGTTCCCGCACGGACGCGACGTGGATTGCGAATGCCATTCCATTGCATGATGTCGCGAGCACGAACTCCATATTTTTCTGCGACGTGGCCAAGCGTCTCACCTGGCTGAAGATGATGCTTGATCGCCGCCTCTTCGACTGCAACCACAACATTGCTTGAAGGGAGCGGGGAGGAGATATCAGTCGGAAGCGTCAGTTTTTGTCCCGGATGAAGACGAGATCCGCGCATCACATGATTGACTTTCATCAGTTCCGAAAGTCCAACATTATAATGTTGTGAAATCGTCCAAAGACTCTCTCCTCGACGAACCGTGTGAACGGCTTGAGCAGTCGGAGTCACCGACTCTTGTCCTGTCGGTTTTGACTCTAAAGCAGCTGTCGCTGTTTCTGTCATCTCTTCCGGTGTCGAATCTGCTCTTGGAACAGGTTTGGCTTGAGGAGCACGCGCAATCACTCTCCCCTCACGTGGGATGACTAATTGTTGGCCCGGATGAATATGCGAACGTTGACGTAAATTGTTGGCAACTCTCAGTTCTGCAATACCGACCCCATAACGATTCGCAATTTTTGAAAGCGTCTCTCCACGCTGCACGCGATGCGATGCAATCGTCACCCGTTTTTCAACAGGGACCGCTGCATAATTTTCTTTAAATTGTTCTTTGGTGCCTGCAGGAATTTTGACTCGATAATCTCTTTTGCCATGAGGAGTCACATCGCGAAGAAGATGCGGATTCAAATCGCGAATGTCACTGATCGAAACACCAGCAGAGGTCGCAATCACATTGAAATCAGTTTGCGAAGGAACCGTCACGTGGTCATACGCCAAAGGTTTTTCATACTCAATATCATCAAAACCAAATTTTTTTGGATTCTTTGCCATGAGCATTGCCGCTATATATTTTGGAACATAGTCACGCGTTTCAGGACGAAGGAGTTTTCGACGCGGCTCCGCGATCACCCAAAAATCGCGACTCCCGGATTGAGCCATAGCACGTCGCACTTTTCCCACTCCAGCATTATAGGCTGCCATACACAGATACCAGTCCCCGAGTTCCTGATAGAGATCTTTAAAATGACGAGCCGCAGCACGGGTCGCTTGTTCCGGATCACGGCGTTCATCTTCCCAGGGAGTCGCATACAAACCATACATACGGCCGGTTCCACTCATGAATTGCCACGCCCCCATGGCTCGAGCACGTGAACGGGCATGGGGATTAAATCCACTTTCGATCAGAGAAATAAAAACGAGGTCCTCAGGAACTCCTTCTTCCTTCAAAATACGTTGCATCATCGGCAGATACCGCCCGGAACGGGCAAGATATCGCTCAAAATGACGTCTCCCCGGACCTTGAAAGTATTCCATCCAGGCAAGGACATTGTCATTGACGACGACCGGCATATCAGAATGAAAACGCTTCGCCACGCGCTCACGTTTATACTCACCGCTTTCGATATTTTTTGCTCTCCATGCTCCGGTACTGGAGCAACCTTCAAAAAAAACGATAAGAATCAGATATTTTGCGACGACAAACAGATGGCGTTTCATGCTTCACCTCAAAAAAGTAGCTCCAGTATAGCAGCTTAATCTGCCTGCTTCCTCAAAAAAGTTGGAATATCATATTGATCACTTTGATATTCTAAAACTCCGATATCTTTATTGACCTCACGATGAAGATCCCGATCACGAATCGGAAGTGGAACTTCCACATGTTTGGTCGCAACTGCAAGCTCTTCATGATACATTGCAGCACGCGTTCCCGGCATGTTGCGCATCCCCCCGGAAGGAAAGACATTTTCTTCTATCATCGCATAATCCATGTCCTGCCTCGGTTCTGGCATTTTCTGTTGAAAATTTTCGTTTTGAAAATGAGAGATACGATGCGCAGGTGTCGGTGTGGTGCGAACTCGATGCAGTGGTTTATTAAAGCCAGTTGCAATCACCGTGACACGCATATTGCCTTTCATCGACTCATCAATCACCGCGCCAAAAAGAATATTGGCATCTTCATGCGCTTCTTCTTGAATGATTTTCGAAGCTTCGCTGATTTCATGAAGTGTCATGTCTGGACCACCGGTCACATTAATCAGAATTCCGGTTGCTCCCTTAATCGACACATCTTCCAGCAGAGGTGAAGAAATAGCGCGAGTTGCTGCTTCAATGGCTCGCGCTTCCCCTGTTGCTGTCCCTGCTCCCATAAGAGCCATCCCCATTTCATTCATCACGGTTCTGACATCGGCAAAATCAAGATTGATAAGACCGTGCACCGTGATGAGATCTGAAATTCCTTTCACCGCTTGATAGAGCACGCGATCTGCTTGCTTGAAGGCGTCGAGCATCGTCACATCCCGCTCGACAATACCAAGCAATTTTTCGTTTGGAATGGTGATGAGCGTATCAACGACTTCGCGCAGTTCATGAATACCGCGATCTGCTTGCGCCATGCGATGCTTCCCTTCGAACGCAAAAGGTTTCGTCACCACACCAACCGTGAGCGCTCCCATTTCCTTGGCAAGTTTTGCAATCACAGGAGCGCCACCTGTTCCCGTTCCACCACCCATACCGGCAGTAATGAAGACCATGTCGCATCCTTCGAGATGTTCTGCGAGCGCGCGTTGATCTTCAATCGCCGCATTTTTCCCTACTTCTGGATTTGCGCCTGCCCCGAGACCCTTGGTCAGTTCACGGCCAATCTGAATTTTGCGAGGCGCTCGACTAAAGCGAAGCGCCTGCATATCCGTATTGGCAGCGATAAACTCGACCCCTTCAAGTCCCGCTTCCATCATCGTATTTATAGCATTGCCGCCACCTCCACCAATGCCAACGACTTTAATTTGTGCGTTTTGCGCCATTTGTTCTACGAGTTCAAACATGTGACCCCCCTATGAGTTAAAATATTTCCCCTAACCATTCCTTCATTCGGTCTTTGACTTTTCCATAGACATTTCGATCTCGAACTCGAAAGCGTCGCTGATCAAAATTCTTAGCGCCCGTAATGACAAGTCCCACACCAGTTGAGTACATCGGACTACGCACCACATCGACGAGTCCACCGATTGCAATCGGAATACCGCGACGCACCGGAAGATTGAAGACTTGCTCTGCCAGCTCCACCGCTCCTTCAACGAGCGTTGCGCCACCTGTCAACACCACTCCTGCTGCAACCATATCTTCACATCCGCCACGCACAATCTCTTGCTGAATCATCGTAAAAATTTCTTCCATACGAGGTTCAGAAATTTCACCCAGAATTTGTCGTGAAAGAATGCGAGGATTTCGTCCACCCACCGACGGCACTTCAATGGTTTCATCTTTGTGCACCATTCCCGCAACACAGCATCCATATTTTTGCTTAATCTTTTCGGCTTCATGTGTTGGCGTACGAATTCCCACCGCGATATCATTGGTGAGATGATTTCCACCGACAGAAAGCACGGCGGTATGCACAATGCTTCCACCCGAGAAAATGGCGATGTCCGTGGTTCCCCCACCGATATCGACCAGGACCACGCCGAGTTCTCGCTCATCTCCTGACAGAACAGCCTCAGCAGACGCAAGCTGCTGCAAAACAATGTCGTTCACATTGAGTCCTGCTCTGTTACAACATTTAATGATATTTTGTGCAGACGTCACAGCGCCGGTCACAATGTGAACCTTCGCCTCCAGACGCACACCACTCATTCCCACAGGATCACGAACTCCATCCTGATCATCAACAATAAATTGTTGTGGAATGACATGGATCACTTCGCGATCGAGCGGAATTGAAACTGCTTGCGCCGCATCGATCACACGATCCACATCTGTCTGGCGAACTTCTTTCTCTTTAATCGCCACAATGCCATGACTGTTGAGTCCCTTGATGTGACCACCAGCAATGCCGGCATAGACCGATGTGATGTCACATCCTGCCATGAGTTCAGCCTCTTCGATCGCTTTTTTAATCGAAGAAACCGTACTATCGATGTTAATCACCACCCCCTTCCGAAGTCCTTTCGAAGGATGAGATCCTATCCCGACGATATCGATCCCGTCATCGGTGACCTCTCCGACAATGGCACAGATCTTCGTCGTCCCAATGTCGAGGCCAACGATTAAATCCTCGTTTTTTGCCATACGCTTTTCCCCCTTTCCTAAAATGCTTTTTATGTTGAGTACTTTACCACAATTCGATGCTGATCATGCATCACAATATACTGAATTCGTCGTCCTTGTTGATAGATCGCATCTCGAAAACGATCGAGTTGTTCCATTCGCTTTTCCAAATCATAATGACCAAGCAATACAAACACTGGCCGCATCGTCATCGTGAATGAATATCCTTTCACCGGATGAAAATTTACTTCAGCAACCTCTTCACCGGGGAAAAGAGAAGAGCGATCAAACCAAGCGAGAATCGAAAAAGCCTGCGTGATTCTCTGTTTTTCATGCTGCATCATGCCAGTGAAAACGGGATAACTTTTGTCATCCACCGTTTCTACTTTTTTAAACGGTTCTCCTTTTCGATTCATCAGAAAGAGTCCTTGAGACGACAAAATCGCAATCGGCTCTTCTTCTTCAATATACATCCACAATGTATGAGGAGGACGACGACGAACCGAAGCAATTCGAATCCAGGGATCTGCTTTGAGGCGTTGATAAATCGCAGACACATCGATCCAAAAAAGATTATCTCCGACTTCAACGCCGGTAAGCCTTGCCACTTGATCTGTGGTCAGCCGTTTCGTCTCCCCTTCGACCACAATTTCGCGAATGGAAAAATAAGGGGAGAAAAAAACAACGCGGTAGAGACCATAAAAGAAGACCAGTCCAAAAAGAACGATCACGCTTATCATCATAAATCGCTCAAGACGTCGCATCAGTTTTTTCACTTCGCGCCGTTTACGAACCTGTTGTCGTTTCAAAAAAACACTCATTGCTTCACCTTTAAGGATGCTGTTTTTAAAATCTGTTCGCAGAGTTCATCAAAAGAAATCCCTGCCGATGCTGCAGCCTTTGGAACCAGTGATGTTTCGGTCATGCCAGGAATGGTATTGATTTCGAGAAAAACAATTCGTTCATTGTCTCCGATCATATAATCCGCTCGTGCGAATCCTGAACCATCGATCGTATCAATCGCCGCAAAAAGTTTTTCGGAAAGTTTTCCCAGATGCTCCGAAAGTTTTGCGCTGATATTCGCAGGAACTATATAGTCAGTTTTCCCTTTGGTATATTTTGATTCAAAATCGTAAAAACCACTTTTCGGCACAATCTCCACAATCGGCAAACTTTTTCCACGCAGAAGTCCCACCGTCACTTCCCTTCCGCGCACATATTCTTCGACTAACACCGTATCATCGGAAAGAAGAGCGCGTTCGAGCGCTTCACCTAAGAGATGAGCTTCATGCACAATCGTGACATGAATCGTGGAACCCTCTCGTGATGGTTTCACAATCACGGGATACGGAAGGGTCAGGCGTTCAATAAAACTCGTGATCTCATTTCCCGCAACATAGACCTCATCGCGCGCAACAGGAACGCCAAAGCTCGTTGCAAGTCGCTTACACAAAACTTTATTCATCGCTATCGCCGAGCCACAAACACCGGCTCCCGTATAAGGGATGCGCATCCATTCCAAAAGTCCCTGAATGCATCCATCTTCTCCATATTTTCCATGAAGCGCGATGAAGGCGACGTCGATTTTTTCTTGCGTCAAACGCGTCATCACATCACGCTGCGCATCGATTTCAACGACATCATACTCACGACGTTTGAGAGCCGCGGCAATAGCAATTCCTGTCTTGAGAGAAATATCCCGTTCTCTGGATTCTCCCCCAAACAATACAGCAATTCTCTTTTTTTTCTTATCGTTGTTTGTCATTCCCCACCACGATCATTTTTTGTTCCAACGCCACGCCGCTACTCTGTTTCACACGATCTTTGACAAGACCCACAAGCACGAGAAGATCGCGCGCTGTGGCATCGCCTTCATTGAGAATAAAATCAGGATGTAACGTGGAGACGCGCGCACTCCCTACTCGAACGCCCTGCAGACCCGCATCTGCAATCAGTTGACGCGCTTCCACTTTTTCTGGATCAGCAAAAGGCGCGATCGAAAAAACATCCCCTTCGGGATAGAGCTTTCGCTCTTCATGATGTTCGTCACTCTTTTGAATCGCAATTTTTAAAAGAACACGCAGGATGGGAGTGGTTCGAGGAAGCTTCAACTTTCCTCCTTCAAAACGAAGAGATTTTCCCTGCAACGTGATTTCTTTTTGCTGCGCATTCAACACCGTGATCTCTTCCACCTTATGTTCGAGCGAAAGATGTCGCAGAGAATGACCACTCTGAAGTGCGCCGGCAACCGTCCCTGGCAGATTGACAAAACGCTCATATCCACTGAGATGAAAAGCTTCCGCAAAACGCGCAAATTCTTTCAGTTCAACTCCTGCATGTACACTTACTTTAGCTTGCTCATCAGAGGTTCGCATCATTTCACAACGACAAAACTCTCCCCCAAAACGGATGACCATCCCGAGCATTCCCCCATCGCGCACCAGAAGGTTTCGCCCTTTTCCGAGAAAAAGATACGACACGCCGCTGTCGTGTGCGAACTCCATCACCGCTTTGAGGCCCTTCACATGTTTTACCGTCACCAGCGCTTCCACCGCTCCTCCGACCCCAAAGCCGGTATACTCCCTCATCGCTTCATCAAAGCGAACTTCAGTGATTCTCGAAAGTCTCTCTTTTTGATCGTGTGACATGTGCTGTGCTTCAAATGAGCGTTCAAGCCGTGCTCGCTCACGCGGATGCAAAAGCGAGAGATCAATGTCATCAAAAGAGGGAAGATCTTTTTCTTTGGCTTGCTCTCGTTCTTCTTCTTTGATCTCTTCCATCATATACCCCCTTAAGTGTGCTTCTTTATTTCACGTTCAAACATTCATTCACTATACGCTCCGCAGCATCTGGTTGCCGCCGCTTGAGAAGCGCCTGCGACATCGACAGAAGATGTCGTGAATCTTCGGTTAATTTTTTTATTTCATTCGCAAGACGCTCGCCTGTTAACTCTGCCTCCAAAATCATTGTCGCACCGCCAATACGGACTAAACTTTCAGCATTCGCACGTTGATGATCGTCAGCAGAATACGGATACGGAATTAAAATAGAAGGGAGAGTGGCAATGGTCAGCTCTGCAATGGTCATGGCACCTGCTCGTGCAATCACGAGATCAGCTTCTTCATATACTTTTTCCATTGCTCCAATAAATTCAAAAACACTCGCCTCAAAACCTCTCTCTGTATACACCTGCTTGACTCGCTCTCTCTTTTCTTGAGTTCCTATTTGATGAATAAAACGGAGAGAAGATGTGAGTTCTTGTAAATGTGGAAGCGCTTCCAATACCGCACGATTTATTTTTTGTGCTCCTTGAGATCCTCCAAAACAGAGAACCGTAAAAGGTTTCACTTTTTCTTTTGAAGATTTGGAACGAACTCCCAAAATAGATTTTCGTACTGGTGTTCCAGTCAGCATCACTTTCTTTTGCGGAAGGGCTCGAGCTGCTTCAGGTAAACCGAGACAAATAAGCGAAACCCATCGCGCAAGAAGTCGAGTCGTTAATCCCGGAATGGCATTTGGCTCAAGAAGAACCGTGGGGATGCGAAGCAGTGACGCCACAAGCGTCACCGGTCCCGCAGCATATCCTCCAATACTGACGACGCGAGATGGTTTCTCGAACATCACCAAACAAAAAGCGCGGAAAAGAAGAAGAGGAAGACGCGCATACGACGTTATTTTTTTTATTCCATGTCGATCTTTGAGAGAAACAGCGGGCAAAAGAAGAAGTTTCCAACCAAGCGGTGGAAGAAGTTTTGTTTCCAAACCACGCATCGTGCCCACAAAGAGAACAGAGATTCCATCTCGCTTTACAAATGATTCAGCAAGCGCAACCCCAGGAAAAAGATGTCCTCCTGTCCCACCTGCAGCAATCAAGATTTTCATCTGCTTCTGTTTCATGAAAATGCGCTCTCGCTTCGTCGATAGGAAGAAATATTCAGTAATATTCCGACCGCAATTAAAAACATGACCACTGATGAACCTCCATAACTTAAAAAAGGAAGCACCAGACCCTTCGTCGGCAAAAGTCCCATGACCACGCCCATATTGAGCAGCGCCTGGATCCCAATGAGGCCCGTAATCCCAAGAGCGATGTAACGCCCAAAAAGATCGGGAGCTTGAAGAGAAATGCGAAAACCGCGATAACAAAAAAAGAGAAAAAGTCCCATGATGAAAAAAACACCGAGAAGTCCTAACTCTTCTCCGACAACGGAAAAAATAAAATCGGTGTGAGCATCAGGGAGATAAAAAAGTTTCTGTTGACCCTGTCCCAAACCTTGGCCAAACAGTCCCCCTTCATTAAAGGCCACAAAAGATTGAATCATCTGAAAACCTGAACCGTATTGATCGTTCCACGGATTTAAAAAAGCGAGAATACGCTGACGGCGATACGGTGCTTTTGCAATGAGAAGAATGACGAGGGGAAGAAGTGTGGCCAAAATTCCTCCGAGATAACGAAGTCTGGCTCCGGCCACAAAAAGCATCATCCATGTGATCATCGCGATAATGACTGCGGCGCCAAAATCGCGTTGAAGCAAAATAATCCCGCTGACAGCAGTCATCACGAGCACATGAGGAACAATACCAACGGCGAGACTCCTCATACGAGCAGATTTTTTTTCAAGAGAGTACGCTAAAAAAAGAATCATGACGAGTTTTGCAAACTCAGAAGGCTGAAAACCGAACATTCCTATTTTGATCCAACGCGTCGCGCCCCCAATCGTTCTTCCAATGCCAGGAATAAAAACAAGACCGAGAAGAATGAGACTTGCGAAAAGAAAAATATAAATGAAGCGACGATAAAAGTGATAGTGACATGCTGAGGCGGCAAAAAGTCCCACAAGTCCGAGACCCGTAAAACAGAGCGAACGTTTAAGAAAATAATAGCTATCGCCATAGAGTTCGAGCGCACGGACCGCAGAAGCGCTATAAACCATGATCACCCCGAAGACGACAAGCATCATAACGGTAAAGAGCAGCCAAATATCGAAATGATTTTTTTGAAATTCTCCGTTCATAAACCTCTATTCGCTCGCGCGGAGTAAATCCGCGACTCGCTAACGTCAGGGGGAGATCCTGACACTCCCCCTGACCACCCCCATCGAGCATTCACGCCGTGGGTATTTATCGAATTTTCAATGTTGCCAAACTCATACACGCCAAAATAAGAGCGACAATCCAAAAACGGACGATCACTTTTGATTCCGCCCATCCTTTGAGCTCAAAATGATGATGAAGAGGGGCCATCCGAAATACTCGTTTTCCCGTGAGCTTGAAGGAGATCACTTGTGTGATGACCGAAATCGTCTCCAAAACAAAAATGCCACCAACAGCGAGAAGTAAAATTTCATTTTTCGTGACAATCGCCACATATCCCAGAAGCGCCCCGAGCGGAAGCGAACCGACATCTCCCATAAAAACAGAAGCCGGATGAGCATTGAACCACAAAAATCCAATGAGCGCGCCAATGACCGCCCCACAAAGTACCGTGAGCTCACCACTTCCTGGAATCCAAGGAATCTGAAGATATTCTGCAATCGTGGCATGTCCTGCGACATAGGCAAACATACCATAAGCAAAAAATGCAATGATCGACGGCATGCTGACAAGACCATCTAATCCATCTGTCAGATTGACAGCATTCGAAGCTCCTACAATGACACACACCGCAAAAGGAATATACCATCCGTGAAGATCGGGTTGAAACGATTTCAGAAAAGGAAATGAAAGTTGTGTGCTAATTCCAAAACCATCAAAAAGAATGAAAACAAAAACAGTTGCCACAAGCACTTGCAATGGAAATTTCCACCGCGCGCGAAGACCTTTTGCATCTCGCAAAATGACTTTCCGATAGTCATCGATGTAGCCGATGACGGCAAAACAGAGCACCAGAAGCATCCCCAAAATCACATAGGGTTCATCGAATCGTGCGCACAAAAGTAACGCGACAAACATTGAAAACCAGAGAAGAAGCCCTCCCATGGTCGGCGTCCCGCGTTTATCCATGTGCGTTACCGGGCCATCATCACGAACCGTCTGCCAAAATTGTCGACGTGAAAGAAGACCAATAAATGTTCGACCGAGCAAAAGATAAAGACTCATGGCAATGAAACCAGCAAGAAATGTACGCACCGTAATATATTTGAGGACATTCAAAAAACTGTACGTTTCATGAAGAGGATAGAGAAAATGATAAAGCATTATGGTTTTCCCTCTTGCTGTTGCAGCGCTGCCACAATTTCTTCCATTTTCATTCCGCGAGAACCTTTAACGAGAATACAATCTTGTCCACTCATCTGCTCACGCAGCGCACGTATCAATTCGTCACGAGTTGTAAAAACGTTGATTTGCTCTGATGTCATGCCATGTTTCTGCGCACCTTTCGCAACAGAAGATGCAAAATCGCCCACTAAAAAAAGGTGATCAATACGAAGCCGAGCCACTTCATTTCCAATCTCTTCGTGCAACGATGCGGACTGTTTTCCGAGTTCTAACATATCTCCGAGCACGGCAATCGACGTGGTGTGATGAGAACAGTTTTTTAAAACTTCAAGCGCTGCTTTCGTGGAACTCGGATTGGCATTATAGGTATCATTTAAAAGAAGCGATCCATTTTTGAGATGCAAGGGTTGCAATCGCATACGAAACGACTTCATCGTTTCCAAAATCGCTGCGGCTTCAGAGAGATCCATCTTCATCACATAAGCCACCGCCATGGCAGCGGCAGCGTTCCATGCATTGTGTTTTCCGAGCAGTGGGAGGTGAAAGTGAATTTTTTTCTGATCGATTCGCAATGTCACTTCAATTCCCTCACGCTCTTTTTCTTCGATGTTGAGAAGTTGGATATCGCATTCTGGTGAGCTGCCATACCGAATGATGTTGGCCTTCGTCCGTTTGATCAATTTTTGAGCAAAGGGATCATCACTATTCACAATCGCTGTCGCATCAGAACTCAGAGCTTCAAAAAGTTCTCCTTTCGCCTGAGCAACGTGTTCAATATCGCCAAGTCCTTCAAGATGAGCTGGAGCAATATTGGTGATCACACCAATGGTAGGCGCTGCAATCTCCGCAAGCCGTTTGAGTTCTCCAGATCGATTCATCGCCATCTCTACCACCGCAGCGGTATGATGCTCTTCCAATTGCAAAAGGGTCAGAGGGACTCCCACCAGGTTATTCACATTTCCTTCATTCTTCAGCACTCGCTCTGTATGTTCAAAAAGTGCTGCCACCATTTCTTTGGTGGTGGTCTTTCCATTACTTCCCGTAATCGCCACGAGCGAAAGAGAAAAACGCCGCCGCCACCACGAAGCAAGATCCCCAAGCGCTGTCAGTGTATCTTTGACATTGATCACCGACACTTTTTGAGGAATCTCGACGCTGCGCGAAACAACGACCGCGAAAGCGCCCCGGTCCACCGCTTCCCGACAAAAGTCATGACCATCAAATTGCGCTCCCTGAATGGCAAAAAAGAGATCTCCTGCTCGCGTTTTCCGCGAATCGATTGTCACCCCTAAGAGCTGTGTCTGTTCTCCTTGTTGCATGACGACTCCTTGCACCGCGTTCACCATGTCATCACCCGAAAACTGCAAACGATCTCCTTACAACGACGAATGAAAAACCACTCGACACATTGTCCCCGACGCCACCACACTTCCTGCCGCCGGTGTCTGCTGAATCGCCACTCCGCTTCCACGAAAATCGACCTGCAGATCTGATTTCCCAAGCGCTTTCAAGACACCGCGCATGGTGAGCCCCTGGAAATCAGGAACTTTCCATTTTCCAGATCCTGCAGAAAGAACAGAAACATTCTGATCAATCTCTTTTTCTTCAACCTGGGGTTGATCAACATAGTGAGGTTCATGACGCGATGGCACTTTCAAATATCGAAGTGAAGACTCTACAATACGCTTGAAGACAGGAGCAGCGACTTGTCCTCCGTAATAACGTTCCCCTTCTGGCTCATCGAGTCCGACGTACACCACTAAGCGTGGTTCTTCGACCGGCGCAAAGCCCACAAAAGAAGCAAAGTATTTTCCATTCGCATATCCACGCGTAAGTTCATATGCTTTTTGAGCTGTTCCTGTTTTTCCTGCCACACGATATTCGCTACTGGCGGCAAGCGTTCCGGTTCCACCCTCTTTCACCACGGTTTCGAGCATTGTTGTCATAATCTGCGTTGTCTCTGGGCGAAGAGGTCGAGAAAGCACTTCACGTCCACGAACAGGTTTTTCCTCTCCATCAGCAGTAACAATACGTTGAAAAATGCGTGGTCGAAGAAGCTCTCCACCATTTGCAATAGCCGCAAATGCCATGGTCATTTGAAGTGGCGTCACACTAATCCCTTGTCCAAAGGCAATGGTCATATGAACAAGATCAGACCAGGTTGAAGCAGCAGAAAGAATACCCGCTGCTTCTCCCGGAAGTTCAATCTCTAATTTTTTTCCAAATCCAAAATCGCGAAGCGACTGCGCAAGTTGTTCTGGAGAAAGCATCATGCCAATGCGACCCGCTCCAATGTTACTCGAGACACGGATGATATCTGAGACATTCAAAATGCCATGCGGATGTGTATCTTGAATTATTTTTTTTCCGATTTGATAGCGGCCATTGAAACAATCAATCTTTGCATCGGGAGAAAGGATACCTTGATTCAGCGCAGCAGCCATCACCATGACTTTCAAGGTAGAACCTGGTTCATAGCTATCGGTGATGGCGCGATTTTTCCAAAAATGCGAAGCATATTCATTATAACGATTCGGATCAAAGGTCGGCGCATTCGCCATAGCCAAAATTTCTCCTGTGGTCGGATCTGCAACCACCACGATCCCAATTTTGGCTCCACTCTCTGTCAGCGCAACCTCGAGCTCGCGCTCAGCAATATATTGAAGTGTTTTATCAATCGTAAGTTCCACCTGCGCAACATCACGAATAACCGTATAATCTGTGGGCGAAAGATAGAGATGCCCGCGCGCATCGCGTCGGTATTCGCCAGGATTCGATTGAAGCGTTAAAATGTCATGGACCGCAAGTTCAACGCCACCAAGAGCTTGAGCATCAAACCCGACAGCGCCCAAAATAGAAGCAGCCAATTTCCCATTCGGATAACTTCGTTTACTTTCTTGAACCGTCGCAATCCCCGCAAGATTGAGAGAGGAGACAGTTTCGGATTCTTTTTTCGTCACGCGACGTTTAAGCCACACAAATTTTCGTTTTGATTTCAGTTGAGAAAGTATTTTTTCCCGACTCATATCCAGAAGTGGTGAGAGTTTGCGAGCATAGGTCGAAGGATCTTTCATGCCTTGAGGATTCGCAAAGATCGAATCAACAGAAACATTCACGGCAAGTTCTCGCGAAGCACGATCTAAAATTTTTCCGCGCCAAGTACTTTGACGAACCGCTGTTCGATATTGTCGAAGCGCCACGCGAGAAAGTTTTTCATTTTCTTGAAGATGGAAAAAAAGCGCGCGGAGACTCAGGATAAAAAATCCGCCCGCAAAAAAAAGACCGATCACAGCAATGCGCGCTCGCTGACGTCGTTCTGCTTGATCTTGTGGTGACAGTTGAGGTTTCATTTTATTGATCAATAAAAATGATTTCGCTCCCCCTTGGAAGACGCATATGAAATCGTTCATGGGCAACTCTCTCCAGACGATCTGGAGATTTCAGTTTTGCGACTTCAGCTTCAAGCATCGCTCGCTCTTGCGTCAGATCAGCCACTTCGCGATGAAGGCGCGTTACTTCATATCCAAGCGCAATGACACGAACGCGCGTCCAAACAACACACAGAAGAATAAGAGCTCCCAGACAAAAAAACAAAAACACGCGACGAATATAACGATTGCGAATCGCCACCGACTTTTTTGATAGATGCTGTTGACCCACCGTGTGTGCCAACGCGACGACCGATCTCATGCATCGATCCTTTCAAGAACACGCAATTTTGCGCTTCGCGCTCGAGGATTATGAGCAATCTCTTCTTCTTGAGGTTTTTGCGCTTTTCGCATCGGCAAAGAAAATCCCTCCGTGGCTAAAGCACGAAACGCGCGCTTCACCATGCGATCCTCAAGCGAATGATAACTGATCACGACACATCTCCCGCTCTGATGTAAACAGAAGGGAGCTTTATGAAGAAAATGTTCAAGCTCCTGAAGCTCTTCATTCAGAGCAATGCGAATGGCTTGAAACACACGCGTCGCCGGATGAATTCTTTTCCCCCCTTTGGTACGAGGAAAACGGGCAGATGGCGGAAGCGCTTTTCGTATTTCCTCGGCAAGATCAACTGTGGTCTCAAAAGATTTTTGTTCCCGTCGCACGCAGAGATGACGTGCAATGCGCTGCGCAAAGCGTTCTTCTCCATATTCAAAAAAAATGTGCGCCATTTCTTCTTCTTCCGTTGTTGCAATCCACGTTGCTGCGGTTGGTTCCTTTGTTGTATCCATGCGCATATCCAGCGGACCTTCTCGCCGAAAACTAAAACCGCGATCAGCTTCATCGAGTTGAAAACTCGAAACGCCAAGATCGGCAATAATGCCGTCGACACGGTCCCAACCAACCGATGCCAGATGTTCTGAAAGCAAAGAAAATCTCCCCTGTGTGAATACAACCCGTTTCCCGAATTCAGCGAGCCGCTCTTTCGCTCGCTTCAACACTTTTTCATCTTGATCAACGCCCAACAGTTCGCTGTGAGGCGCTGCTTTCAAAAGAGCTGCTGCATGTCCTCCCCCGCCAAGGGTCACATCGACATAGCGCTTGCACTCTTTCTCCATCTGAGAAGCAGTGAGCCATACGACGACTTCGTGTTCCAAAACAGGGAGATGCAAAAGCGTTCGTTCTTCTTTATTGAAGCTCTCCAGAAGGTTCTCCCTGTAAGAAACTCAATAAGGCTTCTTCCACTGTTCCATACATCTCTTCTTCAACGCCCATGGCCTGAAGAATTTGACGAATGTACATACTGGCATTCGCCATTTTCAGATCTCCCCCATCACACTGAAATTGAATCACACGATCGACAATGCGTTGAACAAGTCGATAATCAAGATGTCGTAGTTTTCCCAAATTCAACACCACATTGCGACAATCACTCTGTGAAAGATGCTCCAGAATATTTTCGAAAATGTGCATATTATTGCGAGAGAGTTCTCCTTCGGTATCAATCACCGAAACATCACGAACTTGTTTGACTCGAAACATATCTCCCTCCTTCATTTAAAGCCCCAAGTCGGCGAGTTTTGAGCCGAGTGATTCGAGCTTTTTCTGCGCAGAATCAAAAATTTCTGACCAACGCTCTGCTGCCCAGAACTCAATGCGCTTGGTCATCCCCACAATCACAATCTCTTCTTGAAGTCCGGCATACTCGCGAAGCTCTGGAGGAAGAAGAATGCGACCTTGTTTATCGAAAGGACACTCGACTGCTGCCGAAATAAAAGCTCGTTGAAGAGCTTTGACCTCATCCAAAAATTGGGGGAGCTGACTGACTTTCTGTTCTAACTTCTGCCACTCGAGCGCTGGATACGCCCAAAGACACTGATCAAAATTCGTGACAATAAGACGCTCGTCAAAGCTCGTGGCCAACACCTCCCGAAACTTGGAAGGAATGGAAAGCCGACCTTTGCTATCAATGCTGTGGCGGTAGCGTCCCCGAAACATCCACAATCCTCATAAGTTAGACCTGATTTCCCACAATTCCCCACTTCTTGGGAGAATACGTGAAAAAACTTCACTTCGTCAAGAGAAATTCTTTCTAATTGCTTGAAATTTCGTCGTTTTTTGTGGTTTAAGATGTTCATATTTTACTTTAAAAAAGCATCTCTATATTGAGGAGTTATATTAAATCTTCTACGTAAATTATTGGAATAACGTTTAATTATCTGATAAATAAGATTATTCATGATGAGATTCCTTTTCGTTTCCACTTTACCCTCAGGAGACCGCGTCCCCACGCATACCACGGTCTTTGTGACGTTAACGCTCATTGCGCTGTTTCAATTGGTCATCTCCCTGGTCACCAAACATTTTTTTGCCCTCGGAATTCTCGTGAACGAAATCATCATTATTGCCGGTCTCCCTTTTCTCGTTGCACGACTTCTTCGAACTCGATCCCAACTTCTTTTCCCTTTTCACGCTCCTTCCTTTCGATCAATTTTCTTCTCCCTCCTTTTTATGTTGGGAGTTGTCATCGTGATCGACTATCTCGTGTTCATCAGCGAAATCTTTTTTCCTCTCCCTCTCAGCTATCGAGAAGCTTTAGAACGAGCACTTGAAACATCATCGTCCGTTGAAGTCGTATGGAAATTTTTTCTTCTCTGTCTTGTTCCTGGCGTCTGTGAAGAAATTTTCTTCCGAGGCTTTTGCCAAACAACCTTTCAATTTCAGCTCAACAAAAAAATCGCCCTTTTTCTGACTGCGTTTCTTTTTGCCCTCCTTCACGGCAATCTCTGGTATGTTCATCTCTACTTTCTTTTGGGCCTCGCCCTTTCATGGGTTTTTTCAATAACCAAAACGTTATGGGTCCCAATATGCTGTCACATCTTTAATAATAGCTGGACGTTTTTACATGCGACGTGGAAGACAACCCTCCCGCTACGCTCAACGATGAATGTCTCTGATATTCTTCTCTTTGCATTCGGAATGCTTCTTCTTATAATTTCAACACGCATTCTGAACAGCGATAAAAAGAAAGGTGTACCTATATGAAAAGGGCACAGCCCTTGAAAAAGGGAGATACCATTGGGATTGCAGCCGTAAGTGGCACTTTTGAACGCGATGCTTTTGAAAAAGGAATTACGGTTCTCGAATCGCTTGGGTTCAAAACTTTTTTTCATGAAAGCATTTTTAAAAAAGAGCGGTATCTCGCGGGAAGTGATCAACGTCGCTCGCAAGAACTCGTATCCCTTTTCGAAAATCCAGAAATCAAGGCAATCATGTTTGTCCGCGGTGGTTATGGGGCCATGCGGATTCTTCCGATTCTTGACACAAAGCTCATTGCAGCGAATCCAAAACTGGTGATTGGATATTCAGATCTCACACCACTCCTTGCGTGGTTATCTCAAAATTTCGGTTATCCTGTAGCTTATGGACCGATGGTCCTTGGACTTGGAAAAGGAGTTCCAGAACTCACCCTTGAACACCTGGTTCGTGCTCTCACATCAGAAAAAGCACTTGGGATACTTCCTGGAGGAAACGCAAAAACACTCAAAGAAGGAGAAGCCAAAGGGAAACTTCGTGGAGGATGTCTCGTGATGATCAATGCAAGTCTTCGAACACCATATGAAGTGAATACAGATGATGCGATTCTCTTTTTTGAAGATATCAATGAATGGGTTCCTCAACTTGATCGACTGCTCACGCAACTGAAACACGCAGGGAAACTCAAAAAAGTTCGAGGCATTGTGATTGGAACTCTTGTGTTGCGAAGTGACGATACTCACGATGTTGTTGCGATGCTTCAAGATGTCTTCTCCGATTTTCAAGGTCCGGTTATTTTCAATTACCCTGCGGGACACGATACTGCATTTGTCACTCTCCCTCTTGGAGTTGATGCAGCACTGATCGCTTCCGAAACATCGTGCTCATTGACCATCACGTCAGGTCTCTTTGAATGAGACGCGATTTCAAAATGGACAAATTACACGGGTGGCGCCGACGTTGGATCCCAGGGGCGCCCCACCCACGGTTTATGGGTGGGGAGGTGGAACGACGGAGGCGACAGGACCCGTGACCACAAAACGTTTTGAAATCGCGTCTCATTCAATTTCTGAGGCAATGAAAGACGCCATCGAAGAGGGTGTTTTTCCCGATGCAGAACTTCTGGTTGCTCATCACGAAGAAATTCTTTTTCATAAATCTTATGGCCGCGCACGAAAAGGGAGTCTCTTTGATATCGCATCTCTGACAAAACCGATCTGTACTGCAACGCTTACCATGCTCTTTCACGCCAAAGAGCTTATCAAACTTGAAGATACGGTCTATCAATGGCTTGCAGGCGCGAGACTTCCTTTTCATCGACAGATCACCGTCGAGATGCTGCTCCATCACTTTGCGGGCTATATCGCATGGCAACCCTATTATCGCGAACTTCCTCTATCGATGATCGGTACCGAAGAAGGGAGAGATTTCATCTTCCAAGAATGTCTTCGTGAACCGCTGATTCACGCTCCAGGGGAAAAAACAGTCTACAGTGATATTGGCTCTATTCTTTTAGGAAAAATTCTGGAAGAAGCTGGCGATCATCCGCTTGATATCCTTTTTCAAGAATACATCGCCGCACCTCTCAAACTTCACGATACGTTTTTTATTCCGACGCACACTCACTCCGCGCGAGCGAATAGACGATTCATTCCGACACAGGACTGTCCTTGGCGAGGACGCATTCTCAAAGGAGAAGTCGATAATGCGAATGCGTATGCACTGGGAGGAGTAGCAGGTCACGCCGGACTTTTTTCAACTGCTTCGGATCTTCATATCTTTCTGAAGGCTTTCACCCAGAGTTTGTCCGGAAAAAATGATTGGATTCCCCCAGAAACAGTGCGAGCGTTTTTTGACTTTGAAAAAGCGTGGAGTCGAAAAGAAAACGATACATTTGTGGGCGGGTGGAACCTCATTACCCCTGGTCGCTCTTCATCGGGACACTCTTTCTCAAAACGCTCCATCGGGCATCTCGCGTATACCGGATGTTCTCTCTGGATCGATCTCGAAAAAGAGGTCTGGGTTATTCTGCTCACGAACCGCGTTCATCCGAGCATGACCAATGAAAAGATCAAAAGCTTTCGACCTCAATTGCATGATTTGATTATGAAAGAGCTGATTCTCAACGTTTGAGATCCTCTTATGACACTTTTTTAGTAACTATTTTTTAGTAATTTTGTTGAAGTCGAGATATTCTCTCTCCCATTGCAATTCATCAAAATTCCCTGCTAGAAAGTAACCTCATGATGGAACAGAAGAAAAAAAATATTCATCTTCTTGGCATTGGTGGAACAGGAATGGGGGCCCTCGCGGGCCTTCTCAAAGAAATTGGTTATCACGTCACGGGAAGTGACAATGAAATCTATTCTCCGATGAAAGAAGAACTCGAGCGTCTGGAGATTACGCCTTATAAAGGATATAGCGAAAAAAATCTAGACGATCGACCAGACCACGTCGTGATTGGAAATGTCATCACGAAAATAAATCCTGAAGCGATCGCAGTTGAAAAACAGGGTATTCCTTATCTCTCCATGCCACAAGCGCTGGCGCGCTTTTTCTTAAAAGATCGTCAAACACTTGTGGTTACTGGAACGCATGGAAAGACGACAGTCTCGACACTTCTGGCGTGGTTTTTAACGGCAGCGCAAAAAGATCCTGGATTTTTTATTGGCGGCATTGGAAAAAATTTCGGAAGAAGCGCTGCGCGCGGTTCCGGAAAATATTTTGTTGTTGAAGGAGATGAATACGACACCGCCTATTTCGATAAAGGACCAAAATTTCTTCATTATCGTCCTTTTGGGAGCATCTTGACGTCGATTGAATTTGATCATGCTGACATCTACAGAAGCCTTCATCATGTTCTGGAAGCTTTTCGAAAGTTTGTCGCTCTCATGCCTCACAATGGAGTGCTCATTGCCAATATCGATGATGCCAATGTAAAACGAGTGATTGCAGAAGCCCCTTGTCGGGTCGTGACCTATGGTTTTTCTCCTGAGGCGCATTATGCCATCACTCATCTTTCTCTGACGCCCGAAGGAAGTTCATGTGAAATCACGACAAAGAAGGAAAAAATATCTCTTCACTCCCCTCTTGCCGGACGTCACAACATCGTGAATACGGTGGCAGCATGTGCTCTCTTACATGAACTTGGAATGTCGTTTGACGAACTCCAACAAGGACTTTCAACTTTTGAAGGAGTCAAACGACGACAAGAAGTGGTTGGAAATATCAAAGACATCACGATTATCGATGATTTTGCGCATCATCCCACAGCGATTTCAGAAACCATTGATGCCATCAAAGCACGTTATCCCAAAAGACGTGTTTGGGCTCTTTTTGAACCGCGATCCAACACAAGTTGCAGAAATGTCTTTCAACACGAATTTGTGGAAGCGCTTGCTCACGCTGATCGCGTGATCATCGCTTCTCCTTTTAAAGCAGATAAACTTCCAAAAGAAGAACGACTCGACGCGCAAAAAATTGCGGATGGTCTGATGAACGAAAAAGGGATCGATGCGCATTATATTCCAGGCGGAACCGAATTCATTCTCGAATATCTGATTCGAAATATTAATGTTCAGGATGTCATTCTCGTGATGTCCAATGGCGGCTTTGACAATATCCATCACAAAATTATCGAAAAACTTGAGCGCCGAAAACTCTATGAAGATCATTCGCAACTGAAAATGAGTCGCATTCCCAAGAAGAAGCAATGAAGCGTTCTCGACAACGTCAAATAGCACGTACGCTTGTCTTCCTTATGACAGGCATCCTCTTTTTCTTTGGTGGCTCCGTATGGCTCATCAATCGACCGGCAACACTTCGTTATCTCCTCTCCTTTTTGAACAGTAAAAGTCCGTGGAACATCGAAGCCACACACATGGTATGGACGCCTTGGAGAAATCATCTTTCTGTAAAAGAAATAGCGCTTTCTCATCCTCACAAGGGACAACAATTACGAATTGAAAAAATAGATCTCAGTTATCGTTTTTTACCTCTCCTGCGTGGAAAACTTTCTATTGATGAAAGCGTCATTCAAGGAGTGACGCTTGAGCTTCCACCCCAAGAAAAAAAGGAAAAAAAGAAAACAAAACTCGAATTAAAAAAATTATTTCTCCTTCAAAATATCGCTCTGAACAACACTCGCATTCTCAATATCGACATTCACTTTGGGAAAAAATCACGTTTCACGACCCAAGAAATGCGGATTGCTTTTGATCGAACTTTTCTTGGAAAGAACTGGCTTCGCATCGGTTTTGACGAGCTTCATCTTTTTTCTGCAGAACACGAAATTCTTACTTCAGAACGCCTCACTCTCAAAGCAGAAACAGAACTGGAACGGTGGGAGCCAACATTTCCTTACGTCAACGATCTCACCGGCGAAGTGGAAGGACTCAATCTTCTTCTTGAAGGAACTGACATTCAAAAAACCTCAGCCCAATTAAAATACTCGGACCAGATATTGACCCTCTCATCGCTCTCTTTAGAAATTTCAGAAAATATTCTTTCTGGAAGTTGCAAAGCAAATTTTACGGACGAAACATTTGGAGGCGAACTTACGATCCCCAAAGCTGTGCATATTCCTCACCTTGTCAAACCGTTAGAGGTCATGGACACAGAAGGACTTCTTTCCGGAAAAATTTCTTTTGAAGGAAGAGGATTCTCCCCTCTTCAAAGTACCGGAAAAGCCGTTGTTGACATCACACATCGATTTTCTCGTGCTGCTGATCGAGAAAATCGTGTCACCACTTCTGTCAGCTGGGAGAAAGGCCTTGTCTCTTTTCGTGAAGGATTGATTCGAGCCGGAGAATCAGAAACGTCTTTTCATGGTTCTCTTGATATTTCTCATCAACAGATTGTTTTTGAAGGAAATGGAAAAAAATTTCCTCTCGAATATTTTTTTGAACAATTTCGAGATCCACATCTCAAACTTCTTTTCGGAACTGCCGATTTTGCAGGAACGTTTCAAGGCTGGGGGAAAAAATTTCAGGCACATGTCGAAGGAAAAGTTCATGATGGTGGATGGAAACCGATTGCCGCAGAAGAATTACATGTTCTTTTTGAAGCAAGCTACGATAAACTTTCGGTTCAAGGGACCATTGTTCAAAACGGCAAACAGACAGGTGATGCAATTTTCGCTCTTCTCTATGGTCCAAAAAAAGAAAACCAACCACGTCCAAAAAAAATCTCCTTGCAAGCTCATATTGAGAACTATGATCTTGGCGCTTCACTCGGAACTCCCTTTGCATTGACCGGGGAAGCAACGGGAGACATCGAGCTTTCAGGACCTGTCACGCAGTTCAGCGGAAAAGCTGCTGTAAAAGCAACTGCGGGGACATGGTATAAAATTCCTTATGATGTGATTTCCAACACGTTCACGCTTACAAATAAACAAATTGTTTTTTCCAACATGGCGCTCAAAGCGGCACGACTTCAAGAACGTCAGTTTTCAGCTCAGCTGGTGTTGGATTTTCAGAAAGAATCTTTTCGTCTGCATGGCACTCCGATTCCAGAACTCACCCTTGATCTCTCACGAGAGAACGCATCCGGCATCTGGACCTTCCGCCAGGTTTCGTATGCATCGCTTTTGCAGAAAGATGAAAAAGTTTCTGCGCATGGAACCATCCAGAAAGATGGGACTCTCAATCTTTCTCTTACAGGTCTTGTCAACCTCACTCTCCTCAATCCCATTTCTCATCTGGTTCGTGAAGCAGAAGGAAAAGCAACCGTTGATCTGAAACTTCGAGGTTTGGCATCAGATCCACTTCTTTTTGGAAATATTCAATTCCATCAAGCTCTTTTTTCACCTCGCTTCACACGACTGCGCATGGAAAATATTACCGGCAGTCTTCACTTTGAAGGAAAATCGATTCAGATGAAAGATATCCATGCCACCGTTGAAGATGGACATTTTTCACTCAAGGGGAATGCAATGCATCACAACGCAACCTTAGAAAGCGCCAATCTTTCATTTTCTTGTGAATCATTAACGTTTCGTCCTCAAGGTTTAGATTTGCGTTTAACCCTTGATGCAGACGTGACGCTTCAAGGACGTTTCCCTTCTCCTTTTCTCAAAGGAAATGTCACCGTGATTGATGGTCGATATAGTAAAAATTTTCGTCTGATCGATTCGATTCAAGGGAGAGAGGAAGATGAAAGCGCCGAAGAAGAAACAATGTCGACGTTGAATCCAACGCTTGCTCTTCGCGTTCGCAATTCAGGTGAATTTCTCATTCGCAACAATATCGGAGATATCGATCTTCGATTTGATCTGGCAGTGACCGGCACGAGAAAAAAACCGACCGTCAATGGTGTGGTCGATGTCGCCGGCACGATACATTATTTAGGTTTGAAGTTCGACATTACGCGAGGTTTTCTGGAGTTCCGTGAACCGTATGCCACTCCTTATCTCGAAGTAACAGCAGAGCGCGAAATCGGCGCTTCCAATGTAACCCTTTTCTTACGTGGAGAAACCGAAAATCTTTCCTTGGATCTCTCAGGAACATCACCAGAAGGCCCTCTCAATAAAAAAGATGTTCTTTCACTTATCGCTTTTGGTTTTACGGAAGAAGACCGACGATCCCAACGAAATGATATTTCACAAGAAAGACTTGCATCCAAAGTCCTCTCTTCTCAAGTATCGAGTGTCCTTCAACGGCCCATTTCGGAATTTACCTCGCTTGATGTCTTTCGACTTGAAGCGGCTGATCCAGCTTCATCAACAGGATCGCGCGCGATTTCTCGTGTTTATATTGGGAAACAGGTCAATGACCGATTAAAAATGGATTTTTCTACCGATATTAACAGTGAAAACGCTACTCAGACTGTCAAAGCAGAATATTCGATCATTGATAATATTTTGCTTACAGGAAGCAGAAGCAGTAACAATGAATTTGGAGCGCGAATCACTCTTCGCTTTCGTTCACGATGAAACAAAAAATATTTATTTTTCTTTTGGTGCTCATGAGTTTTCTTTCATCAGCGCATGCCGCTTCAGAGAAGATCGCTCAAATACGCATTTCTGGCCTTTCGCGCATTGGTGAAGATACCGTTCGTCATGTACTCCCCTTTCAAGAAGGCGATCCTTTTCGTGTCCAAAAAGTAGATGAGGCGATTACCGCGCTACGACGATGGGGAGCATTTGATGCCATTCAAGTCGATATCGATTCGACACCTGAAGGAAAACTCCTTCACTTTCGACTCGATGAAGCAACGGTGATTCTTCTCATCGAAATACAGGGAAATTATCCCTTTGTCGAAAATCGAATTCGAAAATACTTTACCTTGAAAGCTGGAGACATTTACACCCCTCAATCTGTCAAGGCACAAGTCGATCGCATCAAAACATTTTATGAACAACAAGGATATATCAATACCGAAGTCGAAATTCTTGAAACTGCAGAGCCCACTGAAAATGGTGTAACCATTACCTTTGCCATTCATCGAGGAGAACAACTTCGTTATCGAAATATTATTGTTAACGGGAATAAAGCTTATCCTCTCGGACGATTTGTTTCTGCTCTGAATCCCTGGAAATCATATTCAGAAAAAAGGCTCAAAGCTTCTTTACGCAAGCTCACCGATTTCTACCACGAACATGGATATCCCCGTGCAAGGATCGAAGTTCGAGAAAAGGAAATTGACTATCATCTCTCTCGAGTCGATCTGCAACTTGAGGTGTATGAAGGACCTCATGTCAAAGTAGAGTTTCAGGGAAATCGTCATGCAAGCGACCGTACGCTGAAAAAAACAATGACCATCTCTCGAGAAGGGAGTTTTGATCAATATGAAATAGACGCAAGTATTGCAGCTCTTAAAAAACTTTTTGCAGAAAGAGGTTATCCGGACGCTCATATCGAGGCACAACGCGTTGATCTTTCCGAAGAAAAAAAAATAATTTCCTTTGTGATGGAAGAGGGCGAACCTCAATTCATCAAACAGATCAGATTTCCGGGACGTAAAAAAGTTGCACAGCGCAAGTTGAAAAAGGTGATGGCCAATCAAGAAAGGTCACTTCACACACGTGGTCCGTATAAACCGCATCTCCAAACACGAGATAGTGCAGCATTAAAAAAAGTATTAGAATCCGAAGGTTTTTTGGATGGCGCTGTCGAAGCGTGGAAAGTGAAAAAAGGAGAAGACCTCGGATCTCTCACCGTGCAGATTCCACTGAGCGAAGGAGAACAGACGATCGTCGAAGAGGTTCTTTTCCAGGGAAATCATGCTGCATCCACAAAAGATCTCCTCGACGTGCTCAAAGTTATTCCGGGAAAAACTTTTGATCCCCATTTCATCGAAGAAGAGCGCAAGCAACTTCTCGTTTTTTACAGTGACCATGGATATCCGTACGCTCAAGCCAAAGCTTCCATCGCTTCTGGAAACGTTCCTTATACTACGATCATCTCCTATGAAATCGAGGAGGGTCCGGAAGTTCGTATTGGTGAAGTTCTGATTGTGGGGGATGTGCTCACAAGCCAAAAGGCGATCAAAAAAGCAATGGGCATTGGTCATGGCGATCTTTTCAGCACGCAAAAAATTGTTGAAGCGCAACTCAATATCAGAAGACTTGGCCCTTTTTCCTCCGTGAGTGTTGAAACAATCGGCATCCAAGAAAAGGAAGAAAAAATTCATCTTCTCGTCAAAGTGGAAGAACAGCGTCCTTTCCTTGTTGATATCGAGTTTGGATACAGTACGGACAAACAATATGTAGGGAATTTGAAGTTCACAAACCTGAATGCTTTTGGTTGGGCAAAACGGAACACTCTCAAACTTATCGGAGGTCGTGAAATCTCTGGCGTTGAACTCGGTTGGGTTGATCCAAGACTTTTCGGTTCCCAAGTTGAAATGACCATGAATACTTCCATGTTCTATGAAGAAGAACCTGCATTTCGATCTCTAAAACTTGGCGGTGGAGTTGGCTGGTTCAGACGATTTGACGACGTTGGACTTCTTTTTCGATTCGATCTCAATCGAAAGTATCTTCTTGAAGGAAATGTTGACGCAGCTGACGCGCAATCTATCCGCAATAGCACGATTCTTGAAACATCGGCTTCCACTAGTTATGATTCACGCGATAGTTTTGCTGATCCACGAAAAGGACTTTTTGCGCTCGCCGCTGTTACTCTGCTCAATGAAATCAAGGGAAAAGAATCGAATTTCATGAAACTCTCTTTATCGACAGAATATGATTTCTCACCATTTCGAAGCATCACTCTTTCATCCGCAGCGCGCCTCAATCGTATTGAACGATTTGGAACAAATGTTTCCATTCCTCTTGATCAACGTTTTTTTCTTGGAGGTGATGACACCCTCCGAGGTTTTAGTGAAGATAGCTTAGGTCCCCAAGATCTCGGAAAAATTACAGGAGGACGGCTTCGCTGGATTCTCAATGAAGAACTTCGCTTTCGACTTTTTGCCCGATTCAATTTTGCATTCTTTTATGACGTGGGACAACTGACCGATGATGCTTCAGAACTTTCCATCGGAGGCGCACGACAGAGCGCTGGCTTTGGATTTCGCTATGTCACACCAGTGGGGCCTATCAGAGCAGACTATGGTTTTAAATTGGACCGACGAACAGGAGAAGACGTAAGTCGATTTCATCTCACTTTTGGATACGTTTTTTAGCTTCAAGTTTTTCCAAAAATTCTTTTCGTGTCTGTTCCCACAACTGTGTTCTTCCTTCATGTGTTGTGAACTTACTCATGATCTGGGGAATCGATTCATTCTCCAGATGCATTTTGGAATCAAGCACGTTCATGATGTAAATCATACGATACACTGTCGTGGCATTTGTCATCATGCCCACAAACACAATGGCTGCCATGACGAGGAAAGGAGGTGGAGTCGCAAAAAAAGGAAGAAGCAGAAGAGTCGCCGCAGGTTGAAGAATCGAACTCACTCCAATGTAGACAATCCGTTCAGGACGTTGCATCGATCCACTCTTGCACGGAACACCAACGCTATCTCCTTTGGCCCGTGTATAACTCACAAGCATTGAACCAAGGAGTCCCGCAAGGACAAAGAAAAAAATCCAACTTTCGCGAAAATAATACGCAAGGCCAATAAAACAAATCCCTTCACTGATGCGATCCATGACAGAGTCAAAAAATTCTCCTGATTTCGTCTCTTTCCCTGTAACACGTGCAACGCGTCCATCAAAAAGATCAAAGGTCGCTCCCACAACCATCATCCACCCCGCATACCCAAAATGTCCGAGCGCAAAAAGAATGGCGGTCAAAGGCGAAAAAAGAAAACCGATCATCGTAATGATATTTGGTGTCATGCGAGCCTTGGCCATCGCTAACGCAACAGGATCAGTCCACCAGACCCACCACTCTTTAAAAAAACGATTGAGAAACTTTGAGGTATGCCGATGTGCTGCATCGTGCGCTTTATGACGATCCCCTTTTCCGGTCAGCGCAAAATAAGCCACGGATGTCAGAACAAAAGCATTGATCAAAAGAATAGGACCAAATGAAATCCACAAAGGACTTAATAATATCATGTTCACCTCTCTGTGTTGCTTACAACATTTCTTGATCTCGGTTCAACTTGAAAAAAAACCCCCCACGACGTGTGGGGGGTTGAGAGCATACATCTTTCACTCTTCCTTAGAAATCGTAAGCAAGGGCGAGTGCACCACCGATGTCATATGACTTTGCATTGCCAGCACCAGCCGTCTTGTTTTTCACCCAGTCGAAACGGCCTTCGAGAACCACTCGAGCACCGTCAGCAACTGCATAACCACCACCAAGTGAAAGTTCAGCACTGGTTCCTTCAAAGCCAGTAAGGACTGGAACACCGCCGCCAGCGATATCACGTTGTTCTGTGTAGGCACCGCTGAACGTTCCATCCCATACATCATTGAACATATAATGAAGGTTCAAGAGACCTGCGAACACTTCTTGATGTGGGATAGCAGCAGCACCTGTTTTGGAATCACGACGGAAAAGTCCTTCGCCACCAAAAGCAAACGACTCTGTGATCCACCAATTCCAGTCAACATCGCCAGCATAGGTCCAACGGGACAATTTCTTCTGTCCGTTTTCTGGACCACCGAAGGCGCTGAAACCAAAGGTCGATTCATGACCTTCTTCACCCCAGTTGTATCCGAGACGGAATCCACCTGAAGGAATATCCACCACAGCTTTCTGCGTATCAGCAACAAGTGAGTTACTGATGTAGAAATGGAAGTCTACTGCATCGGTGAATGCATAGTAGAGTTTTCCACCTGTGATGCTCACAGGACGAAGACCTGCGCGAAGCAACTGAGTATTTGATAAGAGATGATTATCGACCACATCGCGCGCTTCAAACCCATGAGGTGCATCCATACGACCGATGGCAACTTCGATACCATTACCGGCCGGAATGTTGAATGTTCCATAGGCTTGTTCAAGACCAAGAACGCCCTGACCAGCTGCTTGTGGAGCTGCTGCTGAACCAGTACCACTCCCTGAAACTGGACGTGTAAAATCGAGATCAGCACGAAAACGAATGTTTTCACCGAACGATTTCATCAAATCCAATTCGACTGAATCCACAAAGAACGTGAAACGATCATTTTTACCACCAGGGACTGCGCCAGCAGCGCCGGCACCATTGTATTTTCCAAGGACGCCGTAGGTGGAGCCAGCATCTCCGTTTGCTGAAATAGCTGCAGCTGGGTGTGCATTGGTCATTTGATGCTGCCAACCAAATCCGCTCACAACATTTCCGGAAGCTTCAAAACCACCGGCAACGTATTTTTCTTCGGCTTGGGCTGAATATTGAATCCCAAATACTGCAACCACAAGCGCGAGGATGAAGTGTAATTTTTTCATTATATTCCTCTCCTTTTTCTCGAAATAAAAAAGCAGAACGATTTCTGCTCTTACACGTGCTGAGATGTCGGATAAGTGACTTCTTCCACCGGAAGGTCATCTTTTGGAGAGTTGCACCCCCTTTCCTGACCAGATTTCCGTTTGGGTTCTAAAAGTAAGATGATAAAGAACGAAAAACTTGCGTGTTTTTATACTCGTGTTTTTTTCTCTGTCAACTCTTCGTAACAACTTACTGATTTTGCATCACTTTCCTTTTTTAACGTGCACACACATTAAAGTTTTTCTTTTCATTTCACAAGAATCTTCTTGAATGTTACATGGAAGTTGATAACGCTTTGAATAAATGGAACAAAATAAAAAAAATGAACTGATTCTTGTGGTCGACGATGAACCCGAGGTTCATACGGTTCTGGGAAAGATGCTTCAGAAAGAGGGATATCACATCGAACATGCGTATAATGGAGACGAAACTTTTCGTCTGATCGAAGAAAAAAAACCTGATTTAATTATTTTGGATATTATGATGCCAAAAATTTCGGGGATCGAAGTCTGCAACAAACTTCGTTCGCAGGAGTCAACAAAAAACATTTTAATTCTCATAGTTTCAGCACGAGATGCTCAAGCAGATCGTTTAGAAGGCTTGACCCATGGCGCTGATGAATATGTCTCCAAACCCTTTCATCTCAAATCTCTCGTCCGAAAAATTGAACACATGATTGAAAAGAGGAAGCGAGAGAAATTTGAGCAAGAGCTGAGGCCATAACCAAACTGGTGAAGATTTTCTCGCAGGGGGCCTTTGACTGAGGCGCGTCGATGCAGTTTGATAAATCGCGCCGACGGAAACAGAAGACGCGAGGAGCGTAACCGAAGCGTCTGTACCCCGAGAGAAAATATGAGCCAGTTTGTATTTATTTCACTTCAACTGATAATGAAACACAGACTGCAGCACCTCGAGGAAGGCTACTGACCCCAAGAATATTTCGAGAGTGCTCCCCAACCTTTCCAAAAATTTGTCGAAGAAGATCACTCGCTCCGTCAAAAACTTTTTCGTGATCCTGAAAATCAGCGCCTGAAACAATGAATCCATCCAGATGAAGAAATTGTTTGAGCTTATTAAGGGTCCTGAGATGAGCTTGAAGAATGCCGAGACTTGAAAGCAGTGCGGCTCTGGCTCCAAGTCGCGCGGTATCGAGACGAAGGTCAACGCCGACTCTCCCTTTGGCAATGAGTTTTCCTTCTGCAAAAGGAAATGTTTGAGGGAGAAACAATATTTTCCCTATACGATGAAACGGTACGATTCCGAGAGGAGAAGAAATGGGTTCTGGAAGATCGATATAGAGCTCTTGAAGTTTGGCATCAAAATCCATGGTTATTCTTTCGAAGCGCCTTTCCGCGGTTTATATAAAAAGAGAAACACAAGAAGTGGAGATCCTTTGAGACTTCGATAGGTATGAATTTCTTCTTGGGCAAAAAATTGTCGCATCGATTCATCCAAAAAAGACTCGCGAAGATCCACTACCCGAAGTCCAACATGTTTACAAAGACGATAATAATCGGTGAGACCCGTAATGGGAGAAGCAAGGTCACGTAATCTTTTTTCACCACGCGACGCATAAGGCCCATACGGATGAAAATCGATCAACACTCCTTGACCTCCAGGCCGAAGGACCCTTTCAATTTCTTTCAGGTGTTTTTGCACATCCCCTTGTGAGCTTGTCGCAAATCGAGCAGCAACATAATCGAAACGTTCGGAAGAAAAAGGTAACATCGAGGCAAGTCCTCGAATGAAAAATCCGCGAGAAACGTCTCCTTGTTTCAGCGATTCGCGTTGTTGATACTGCAGTCCGACAACGCGTTTGGCGCCAAGTTGTAAAAATCGTGGTAAAAATCGTGCTGGGCCTTCTGAAATTTCGAGCACATATTTTTCAGAAAGAGCGGGTATCGTATGGGTGAGAATTTTTTCTTCTCCGACTTCGAGAAGTTTCACGGTTCGCTCGGAGGAGAGTTGACTCTCAAGCGCAAGCAAGGGTTGCACTCCTCCTCGGGTTTCAACACGCACTTTTGCTTTTGCAAACAAGCGAATACCTCGCTCAATTGCAGTTCCGAAAAGAATCATACATCGTCGCAAACCGTGTTCGAAGGAATCAGACATAGAAGAAAGCGTAGCGAAAAGAGAGAAGCACCACAACTTCTTTATCACGCTGAAGCTGATTTCGAGCGTAAGCGGATTGTCCGTCTTGACGAGAAAATCAAAACGGGTATGAATCGCTGCATGAAACTTCAGATTTCGACAACAGAACTTCACAAGGCAGATGTTGATCTCCTCGCTCTTGGATGTTTCGAAGCCTCCTCTTCCGAATCCATAACCCTTCAACGTCACGATGGCGGAGTGTTGTTGAACCGTCTTTTGGATCAACACCTGGAAACATCTCTTCATGCACAAGGTTTTTTGGGAAAACTCGGAACCACCCGACTCTTTCCGACACTTGGAAAAATAAAAGCTCCTTCCATTTTAGTTCTTGGACTCGGTCCCAAAGAAAAATTCTCCATCCGAACGTTGAAACAGATCGGAGCAAAACTCGTGCGTGAAAGTGAAAAAATTCGCGCTCGTTCTCTTGCACTTGTCATCCAAGAACAAAACATCAATGGCTTTCATCCTGGAAGACGACTTTCCTCACTGATCGAAGGAATGATCTTAGGACATTATCGTTTCGAAACGTACAAAACGAAAAAAGAAATTTCATCGTTGAAAGAAATTTCTTTTTTAACTCCTCATCTTTCCGCTTCCCTACAACAAGCACTTCTCGAAGGAGAAGCTCTCGGGAAAGGAATGTGTTTTGCGCGGGATCTTATTAATGCTCCCGCAAATATATTGACACCCGAAGCATTTGTGACTGAAGCCATGAACATGGCAAAAGCGCATGGCATTGCCTGCACAGTTCTTACCGAAAAAGAGATCAAACAGGAAAAAATGGGGGCTCTTCTCGCGGTTGCAAGAGGGAGTGAACATCCGCCTCGATTTCTTCATCTTCGTTATCGTCCGAAAACAAAATCACGCATGAGCATTGCGCTCGTCGGAAAAGGAATTACTTTTGATACCGGAGGCATTTCCCTCAAAGAAGTTCAGGGCATGGAAAAGATGAAGTATGATGTCGGTGGTGCGGCAACTATTTTGGGTGCACTTCAAGCAATTTCCGTATTGAAAGCGCCGGTTGCGGTCGATGCTTACATCCCCCTTGCTGAAAACATGCCGGATGGAAAAGCCTTTCGACCCGGAGATATTCTGACAACACGCAGTGGGAAAACAGTGGAAATCATGACGACCGACGCTGAAGGACGACTCATTCTCGCCGACGCTCTTTCATACGCGACAGATCGGAAACCCGATTACATGATTGATCTCGGCACACTCACCGGAGCTGCTGTCCAAGCACTGGGCTCCTTGTATGCAGGACTTTTTGGAAATGATGAAAAACTTCTGAAGAAACTGACGCAGAGTGCACAAGCAATAGGAGAATATGTGCATGTCATGCCACTGGAAGAAGAATATTTAAAAAGTCTGACCTCTGGTCCCGCAGACTTACGCAATAAAGGGAGCGCACCGCAAATGACAACGTGCGCACTTTTCTTGCAACAATTTGTCGGAAATACAAAATGGGCTCATATTGATATGGCACCCTGCTGCGTTTCTGATGAAGAGACTTCCCTCGTTCAAAAAAACATGGCAACCGGAGCGATGGTTTCCACCCTCACCCATTTTCTTTGTTCATTTTAATTAAATTCGTTTTTTGGAAGAGGCTAACGACGAAGAAGATGATGGTGTGGTTCTCCCCTCATTTATCAGCGCAAGTTCTCGTTTGAGATCTAAAGGATCGCGCAAAAACTCATCAAATTTCTTCGGTTCATTTTTCGGACGCACGTGGTCAAAAACCTGACAGTTCTCCCCATTGAGGCAAGACGTATAAACAGATGTACGTGGAATAGCAGACATAAACCCTTTCCTCTCCATCTTTATTATCGCCATCATTATATGCAGAAGTTGCGGAGAAGGGAGAAATTTTATAACTCATTGAAATTAAATGTGAATTAAACAACAACTTCTCCTCTCGCATTGCCGATAATGAAATGAGCCTCATCATGGAGAATCTATGGGCGATGTCAAGCCATTGTTATCTTTAAAACAACCAGCAGAAGTTGATCGTGCTCTTCTTCAACTCGCCTCTGTTGTGGATGATCAAAACATACTTCAGGAAGTCGATATTCAGGCAGCTTTATTCGTTCCTCACCATCCTCTGCATGAAAAAGTGA
Organism: Deltaproteobacteria bacterium RIFCSPHIGHO2_02_FULL_44_16; assembly: GCA_001798185.1. Lineage (NCBI taxonomy): Bacteria > Deltaproteobacteria > Deltaproteobacteria bacterium RIFCSPHIGHO2_02_FULL_44_16. The sequence continues at coordinate 70,441 of MGRM01000009.1, forward strand.
TTGCTTCCTTTCAACTTGATTCCCTGAAACCACTTGCGCTTCAATTTGAACAGATTGAAAAACTTCTGGAAAAAAGACGCGAACGAGCAGAAACGCTTTCGAGTCTTGAAAAACATTTTGCGTCACTAAAGGAGCCAAATCTTCAATCGATACTTCAAGCTTGGGTCGATTATTATGACGAACAGGACATCCCTCCATCTCAACTTTTGGAATATGTGAAATCACCTTCCATTCAATCTCATACGTTACAGGGACAAATATATGGCATGGCAGTGTATGCTCTCACTGATGTCGCTGTTGAAAAAAAGCATACAGAGTCCTCAAAAGGAAATAGTTTAAAAGATGCGTTACGTCGAGGCATTGTGAAAGTGGCATTGTATACTCCAGATTCCAACACAAAGGCAGGAGAGACAGCCTATTACGATCCTTCAGGAGATAGTTTTTTCTTCAATACAGAAGTACATTCCTTTCAAAAACTCTTTCCAGAAAATGCGCAATTTCAGAACGTCGTCTTTCATGAATCTGAACATGCTCTGCAGGATTCTCAACGATCATCACACTCTTATGTCGATGGAGAAATAGACGCTTACCTACAAGCAGAAATGGTGGGTTTTGCTCAAAAAGGATGGGAAAATGTTAAGGAACAGGAACTCATTCAAACACGAGACACACTCAAGCATGCGCACCGTCAAAGGGTAGAAAGATTATTTACAGCCCTCTCTCGAACTGACACGCAACATTTAACGGACAAAGAAATTAGAGACTGGTTTATAGATGTTGCAGATGAATCAAACTATGCTCTCGAAATACCTCTTCTTGCTTTTTATAAATACCATCGTCATTCCTCCTATGTCTCACTTCGAGAACAAGCCCGAAGCGCTTACGTAAAATACAACTTTCTTGTTAATCTGAGGATGCAAATAAATACCATAGTTTCAAATCCACAATGGAAAAGAATGACACCGCATATAGCGGCTTTACTTAAGGATCAATTTTTTGATAAAAATCTTTTGCCCCTTCATCCTTCACAAATAAGTGTCATGCAAACACTGACCAATACGGATCTTATTCGAATTGGAAAAAATCTTCCGGAATCGAACTATATGAGTATAGACCAAAGTCACCATTATTATTTCGGCTTTGCTTTTACATTCCTTGCTCTTTGTGAAGCTGATCCCGATATTGCCTACCGTTATCTCCATGAAAATCTTTTCCCCATACTTTATGGAAAATATTATGATTGGGATGTTCCAAAAGAGAAGACGGCTTGGAATGGATGGGGTCCCTCATAAGTCTATTGCCAACCCCTCTTTTTGCTGACAAGACCCATTTCTATGAAAGGAACTTTTATCACCTTTGAAGGCATTGAAGGCTCGGGGAAATCGACCCACCTTGAACTCGCAGGCCAAGCTCTTGCTGCTCGGAAATATGATGTTCTGTTAACACGCGAACCTGGTGGAACGCCTGTCGGCGATTCTCTTCGCCGGATTTTACTTGATCCACAGAATCACAATATGGATCCCACAACAGAACTTTTCCTGTATGCAGCAGCACGACGGCAACATATTGCACAAGTGATTGGACCTGCACTGAAACGAGAAAAAATTATTTTATGCGATCGTTATGTCGATGCAACAACCGCATATCAGGGAAGCGCACGCGATCTTCCCGAAAAACTTCTCCGCGAACTCAACCATATTGCCACCGAAGGTCTCATGCCATCACTTACGCTGCTCTTTGATTGCACGGTTGAGGTAGGATTAACACGTGCAAGAAAACGAAATCAGCAGGAAACCCTGAAAGGGCAAGATCGATTTGAACGAGAAGCGTTCTCATTTCATGAAAAAGTTCGAAGTCGCTATCTCTCGCTCGCGAAAGCAGATCCCCAGCGAATTAAAATCATTGATACCACACACCAAAACGTGCACGACATTCATGCCATCGTGATGAAGGAAATTCTTGCCCATGTGGGAACGCATTCTCGGACATAAACAGCAGCTCGCGCTGCTTCAAAAAACGCTTGCAGAAAATATCTTTCCTCATGCCTCTCTTTTTGCAGGGCCACGTGGGGTTGGAAAATTTCTCACGGCAACCATCACCGCTTCAGCATTGTTCTGCATGCAGGAAACAAAACCTTGTGGAACATGCCTTGCTTGTCGAAAAATTGCAGAAAAAAATCATCCTGATGTTTTTTTTCTTGTTGCTGAAAATGAAACCGTCAAGATTGATCAGATTCGCACGCTTACGAGCAGCCTCCATTATCATCCTCTTGAGGGAGAATATAAACTCGTTCTTATTGATGACGCCGACTGTATGACAGAAGGAGCAGCCAATGCTCTTCTCAAAACCCTCGAAGAACCTCCTCCAAATACACATTTCATTTTAGTTTCAGCTCATCCACATCGAGTCCTTCCTACCATTCGTTCGCGATGCCAACGTGTTTCGTTTCAGCCCCTCTCTCCTTCGATCATCGAACAGTTTTTGCAAGAGACTCAAAACTATAATTCTGAAGAAGCGAAACGTATCGCTCGCCTTTCACAAGGGAGTCTCGGTTTAGCGCTTCAACTGACACCACCTTTGATTGCGGATACGCTCGATCGATTTGCTTTCTTGGTTCATCAAGGAAACGCAGCCGATGTCATGGCCACAAGTGAAGAGTGGTCACGAGCCGAAGAGAAAACTCCCCTTCTGCTGGAGATCCTTTCTCTCTGGTATCATGAGCAATTTCTTCTTCATCCAGAGCGTCGAAAATATGAAGAGGGGTTTTTTCATATTCACCGGGCAAAACGCGCATTGGAAACAACCGCAAATAAACAGTTGCTGTTCGAGCAGCTCTTGTTTAGCTTGACGACCTTATGACACTTCCAGCTCAAAAACAGGAATCTTCTCTTTATCATGTGGGCATTCAATATCGGATTGCGAGCACGATTTTTCAGGCAGCGACACGCGATGCCACCCTTCGTCTGGGAGAACGGGTCAGCAGCGGTGAAGGACGAAATATGCAGTTAGCAACTATTATTACGACGCCTACAGAACATTCTCCTCAAGATACAAACCTTCCCACTGTTCGCCGTGCAACAGCGCAAGAAATTGAGCATGAAAACGTACGACGCGAACAAGCGCTTCTTCATTTCAATACCTGTAAGGAAAAAATTAAAGAGCGCGCACTTCCGATGAAACTCACGGATGCGGAAATTACCGAAGGTGAAAGCAAAATTATTTTTACTTTTTCCGCAGAAGACCGTGTCGATTTTAGAAGCTTTGTCAAAGAACTTTCAAATTTACTTCGACTCCGAGTTGAAATGCGTCACATCGGTTCTCGGGACGAAGCCAAGTATCGAGGCTGTTTAGGAGCATGCGGCCAAGTCACCACATGTTGCTCTACTTTCTTACGCCAATTTCGTTCTATCTCCATCGGCATGGCAAAAGTACAGGGGCTCGCTCCCAATCCACAAAAACTGACAGGACTCTGTGGAAAATTAAAATGTTGTCTCTCCTACGAAAGCGAGCTCTATGCTGAGAGTCGCAAAGGTCTTTTGAAACTTGGCAATGTTGTCCACTCGCCAAAAGGAGTGGGAAGAATTTTTAGTATCGACATTCTTCGACATGTCTACAGTATCAAACTGGATGAGGGTGGAGTCGAACGATTTCGTGTCGATGAGTGCACAAAGCTTTCGCATACTGAGGTAACGGAACGGGACGAACGTTTTGAACAAAAGCATAAAGGCGAACGTGAACGAACTGATGAAAGTCGAAAACATTCCGAAATGAAACAGTCATTGATTCGTAGCGCACGCGAACGGCAAAAAGTTCAGGATCGCATAGAAAGCTCGACCTCTTCAAATACTCCAGCCGAAAAATCTCGAAGACATCGAGGAAGAAGACATGCCCCGCAAAAGTCGTAAAACCTTCTATATCACAACCGCCATTGATTATGTGAACAGTATCCCCCACATCGGAACGGCGTATGAAAAAATTGGTGCTGATGTACTTGCACGATGGCACCGTTTATGTGGCGACGAGGTCCATTTCCAAATGGGAAATGATGAACATTCCATTAATGTGCAACGTGCCGCAGAGAAAGCAGCTCTCACTCCAAAGCAGTACTGCGATCAGATGCGTGTGAAGTTTGAAGGAGTGTGGAAAAAATTGAATATTTCCTATGATGGATTTATCCAAACTTCAGAAAAACATCATGAACAGGGAGTACAAAAACTTTTTCAGAAAATTTTTGAGAATGGAGATATTTATAAAAAACCCTATGAAGGCTGGTACTGCGAATCATGTGAAGCCTTCTATACTGAAAAAGATATTGTTGATGGAATGTGTCCGAATCACAAAACCAAACCAAAATGGCTCAAAGAGGAAAATTATTTTTTTAAACTTTCAAACTACACAAAACCTCTTTTAAAACATATTGAAAACCATCCCGAATTCGTTCAGCCAGAAATGCGCCGCAACGAGATTCTTTCTCTCTTGCGAGAAGGGCTGGAAGATATTTCTGTTTCCCGTTCAACCTTTGATTGGGGCATTCAACTTCCCAATGATCCGAAGCACGTCGTCTATGTCTGGTTTGACGCCTTAATAAACTACATTACAGCAGTTGGTTATGGCTCCGAAGAAACAGAAAAAAAGCGCAGCTTCAAGAAATGGTGGCCTCAAGACGGTCAAGTTAAAAGTGAACAACCCTATGTCATGCACGTTATCGGAAAAGACATCACTCGCTTTCACTGCGTGATTTGGCCAGCGATGCTCATGAGCGCTGAAATTGAACTTCCTCAAAACGTCTTTGGTCACGGCTTTGTTTCGTTCAAGGGTGAAAAGATGAGCAAAAGTTTAGGAAATGTCGTTACACCCCTTGATGTCATCGACAAATATGGCGCTGATCCTCTTCGCTACTATCTTTTACGTGAAGGAAGTTTTGGTCACGACAGTGATTTCACATGGGAGAATTTTATCAATCGCTATAACGGCGATCTTGCAAATGGATTGGGGAATTTGGTGAGCAGAACGATTGGAATGGTCATAAAATTCCAAAATGGAAAAGTTTCTCTTCCCGATTCGATCAGAAAAGATGAACAACAATTTCATCAAACAATCGGAAATCTTCCGATGCGCGCGCAAGCACAAATTGATTCTGACAATTTAGCAAACAAAGGCGATATTCAGTTCCATATTGCTCTTCAAATGATCTGGTACGCAATGTCAGAAACTGATAAGTACATTAATGATCAAAAACCTTGGGTGCTTGCTAAAGAAGGTAAAACAACTGAAGTAAATATTGTTCTTTACCATGTTCTCGATAGTTTGCGGATGATCACTCCACTTCTTTTTCCATTTATGCCAACGACGGCTGAAAAAATATGGAGCGCGCTTGGTTTCGCCGAACAGGAGTCGATTCAGCAGGCATTCACAAACAAACCAAATTATGAGTGGGGACAATTTCAAAGAACTCTCGTAAAAAATGAGGCGGCGCTCTTCCCACGAATTGAGGACGAGACAGCGGCGAAGAGCTTGTCAAGCGCCGCTGTGCAGACCATCATCAGCACGGACCAACTGGACCGCGCGCGTGATGGTCAAGCAGACAGGCGCGACAACACAAAAGCGAATACCGAAATGAAAGGACCACAGATGGAACTCATCGATATAACCGATTTTGCAAAAATCGATCTCCGCGTGGCAGAAATTCTGACGGCTGAAAAAATTGAGGGGGCTGATCGACTTTTAAAACTTCGAGTCTCTTTTGGAAACGAAGAACGACAAATCGTGGCAGGAATTGCGCAGTATTATCAACCAACCGACCTCATCGGAAAAAAAATTGTGATTGTTGCCAACTTGAAACCAGCGAAGCTGCGCGGCATCGAATCCCAAGGGATGCTTCTTGCGGCATCTGATGATCAAACCGTTTCCATTCTCACACCTTTTAAAGAAGTTACGGTTGGATCAAAGGTGAAGTGACATCCATATTTTCCGTTTAATCGAGCGCAACCTTATACTGAATGCCTGCCTGCGAACGATATCCGGAAGGAATAATTGCTCCCTCCCAGGAAATCCCAATTCCTTGCAACCATCGATTGCTTCCTCCCAACAATAATCCCATACGAACAAAACCATCAGGAACAAGACGATGCATTTGAGGAAGGGGAAGTAGAGCTGGATATTCATTGGCATCTAGTACCGTTGGAAGTTGTCCTAAAGAAACACCACCAGCCAATGTCACATGTTCAAATAGATTTAATGAGAGAGCCATAGAAACACCAACACCAACATCATTGTCAAAAACCGGCCCTGCTATTGCACTGCGTTCTGGTTCATTCAGATTATTAAAAAGTTGGGTTCGTTTCACTTCATGATGCAAAAAAGAAAAAGAAATACCTCCTTCAAGAGCAAGAAAAAAAGAAGCATCGTCAATCAAACGATATTCCAAGCTTTCCGTAAGACGCAATCCCTGACCACTTGCTTCGTCAATAAAGAATCGAGTATCAGTTAAACTCGGATATTTTCTTTCGAAGACAGTATTCAAATAATCGACTCGGGTGGTAAACGCAAAATTTGTCATGACAAACCTCCTCTGTCAAAGATGCTCACCTTTTTATTATCGTTCATCGAGAGAAACTGTTGCTTGTACAAGAAAAAAACTATCATTTGTATTGTTGAAATTTCATCAATTGTACTGCAAAACTTACAACCATTTGGATTCAAAGGGAAATTGAAGAGGTTTTAAAATGACAAATCATCAATATCGGGAATACTGTCTTCTTTTGGCGGAGTGGTGTCCGCCGGACGCGGACGTGGTTTTGAGGGAGCTGGTTTGGAAAAACCGTGACGGTGAAGAGAGAGATCATTACTGTTACTCTGTACCACTTCGATACGACGACGCGATTGTTTTTCCCATTTCTTGAGCGCTTTTTCGAGAAGAGGTTGATTCATCGACCACAGCAGCGAATGCTCTCCCTCTAAATGAGTTTCTGAAAAAAGACGATAGCCAATGGAAAAAGTTTGAAATCCTGTTTCATCAGGTCCACCCCACGCCACAAACGTTGCTGGTTCCTGGATTTGAACTCGAACAGGAAAATCGGGATTAAAATCGGTACGCAAAAAACCGACAATATTCAGATTGAGCCGCAGAACCCACATCGGTTCTTTCAGTCCTTTCAGAATAAGCATGAGCTCATCCAAAAATGTCATTTGATTGAGATTGGCGCGATTGATTTGTTGTTTTCCATTGTACGTTGAAATCTCGAGATTATCTGGAACCACAATTCCAAAAAAAGAACGAAGAAAATTAAAAACTTGTTCGAAGAACCAGACGTTGCTTTCTTCGGGATTCATTCGTGTAAAATCAACATTGGCATTAAATCCCCAACTCCCTACAACGTGCTGACGTTTTGTCGATTCATTCAAAAAATCATCAAGCCCCGTTGGAATGTTTACTTTACGTTCCATTATGAGAGCTCATAGTGAAGTTCATGTTGTGGCCAAAGAATACGAGCAAAGACTTTGCGTCCACTTTCTGCGGCAAGATATCCCCAACAAAAGGCTAAGCGTTCGAGCTGAACATCAGGAGTTGTTTTTTCTGATCGACCCAAAATAATTTCCGAGACATCCAGTTCATACGCCACTTTTGCAATGGCAAAACTAGGATCGGTTGCCGGAACAAGAATCGGGATGACATGCGTTCCAAAACGTTCCGCAAGTTTCACGACATTCGACATGAGTTCCCGATCTCGCTCGCGCAGCGCTTGTTCTTTTTCAAATTCTAACTCACCACCTTCAGCCATGGAAAGACGATCAACCGTAAAGACAATGATATCCATTGTTTGCGGATCAATACGCTCCAAGGTTTTGCGAAGAGCATACAAATTGTGCGGATCTCTTGCGGCAACCAAAATTCTTTTTTCATGAATACATCCACAGGATGCAGGTGTAATGGTTTTCTCAAAACGAATATTCACCGGTTCAAAATGTCCTTTTTCATCTTCGCGATGTCGCTGCATGCGTTCGGAAATCATGAGAACGGTAAAAAAGAAAACGACAAATGAAACACCCCATGTGGTAGCAATGGTTTTGGTAAAGAAATTTGTGGCACCAATCACAAAAAGGACAACGACCATAAATAAAAGAGTGAGCGGAATTTCAACAGAACCAATACGTATATTACCGGGAACTTTCCATTCACGCGGCGATTTATCTTTAAAACGAAGAATGGCAACCGCAAGCGTTTGAGTCACAAAACTCCAAATGACACCGAAGGCGTATGCTTCACCGAGAAGATAAACATCCCCACGACATAAAAGCACGGCAATGATCTGAGCAATCACAATCGTCAAAAAAATACGATGGGTCGTCCCGTAACGGGGATGAAGACGGCGAAACCAATCCGCGAGCACTCCATCTTCGGCAACGCTATTCAGAACTCCGTTCGCTCCCACAAAGGCCGTGTTACAAGCGCCGGCTAAAATAAGAGCGCCAACAACAACTACAACTCCCTGAAAAATAAGTTTCGGCAAAATAGGACCTGCGAGATACATGGTTAACCCTGACATCAGGTTGTCATAATACTGTGGTCGGACATCGTCAGGAATAATCATCACCGCAAAAAAAGAACAAACAGCCGTAAAACAAAAACTCGTGATAAAAATAATGACCGCGGCTCTTTTCATGTTTTTCAATTTTGGCTTTGCAATCTCGCGATAGACTTGAGCAAGGGTCTCTTCACCACTCATGGCAAGAACGGAGTGGCTGATGGCAATAATAATTCCGATAGCACCGATACTTCGCATCCAATCGAATCCTTGAAGCCATCCCAATTTTTCAGAATGAATTTCAGGCATAAAGGGGGGAAGTGGTTGAGGATGCAAAATAAGAGTAATAACGCTCCAGGCAATTAACGTCACCACCATCACTGTGGTCATATACATAATGCGAAGGGCTTTCTCGCTCGATTCATGAATGCCAATAACGTTCTTGCGCCAAAAATAGAGGAGAATACTGATAGAAATAAACATGGCAGTAATGTTGGTCGGTAAAACAAAATTAATTTCATTATGTGCTAAAAGGTCATTGAGAAAACCTGCAAGATATTGACCGGCAGCAACCGAACTAATAGGTCCAGTCAAAATAAAATCGAAAATGAGAGCTGAGACTGCAAGTTTCGCAAGTGTTCCTCCCATGGCCGCTTTTACCACACGATACACACCGGCACGAACAAACATTCCACACGATTCAATATACGTTGCCCGTACAAAGTTGGCAAAAATCATAATGATCGCAATAAACCAGGGAGCCGCCTTCCCCACCGATTGCTCGACAATGCCGCCGATATAATATGCCGTTGATGCTAGATCGCAGAGCACAATGGCAGCTGCTCGCCAATAGGAAATAAAAGACAACATCCCGGTCGTTAAAATAACGGCCGTCGTCGCCTTCCGGTATGGGGCCATCTGGTCATTCATGACAGAAAGTTATTCTTTCTCAATTTGACGTTCACGCTTTTGAATTGCAGAAAAAATTTGATCTGGTTTGGTCATGTGCGAAATCTTTGCAACGAAATCGGGATCTGAAAAAACAGCAGCGATTCGCGCCAAAAGCTTGAGATGTTTTCCAAACTCTTTCTCTTCTGTCGAAGAAAAGAAAAGACAAAAAACATGAGCCGTCAGAGAACTCGGATCTCCTGCATCCATAATTCCTTCAGGTGCAATTCCAGCAATCATCGTAATATCTGAAACTTCGGGAACGCGAGCATGAGGAACAGCAACTCCCATCGGTAAAAAGGTTGAGGAACACGCTTCCCGTTCTTCAATCGCATGAAGAAGGCTTTTGGGATTTGCAATGCCTGTGCGTTTGGAAAGTTCTGTTACTAACTCTTCGAGAACTTCTAATTTTGTCGTGGCCTTAAGAGGAACGACAATAGACTCAGGCGTCATGTAATGAGACAACTGCATATGGTATTTTTTCGCTCGTGCGAATCTAAGGACTGCTCAAAGCCTTCGACTTTGCTGCGCGACCAAGCAAGCTTGGCCTTGCATTTCGCGACTCGCTAGCATGGGGGTCCTAGTGTGTCACGAAAAAACTCTCCCGCATTGATCTTACTTGAAAATGTCATCTATCTCTCCAGCCACTTCTTCCTCTTCGATCTCTTGAGAAATGGAGAGTTCTTTCATAATCAGCGTTCTGGCGGTATCAAGCATTTTTCGTTCGCCGAAGGAGAGTTCTTTATCAAACCGAAGAAGCATCAGATCCCGAAGCACTTCCGCAATTTCATAAATCGAGCCGGTTTTGATTTTATCCATGTATTCACGATAACGACGATTCCACGTCTGTTCACAAATGGAAATATCTCGTTCTCGTAAAATTTCATACACAATGCCGACTTCACTCCCCTTTATCACTTCTCGCAAACCGACATTTCGAACATTGCCGGTAGGAACCATAATTGTCATGCCAGTATCGAGAATTTTCAAAATATAAAACTTTTGCTTATTTCCCGCAATTTCCCGCGTCTCAATGGAATGAACACGACCAACCCCATGAGCCGGATAAACCGCCATATCTCCAACTTTAAACTCTCGATTCAGTAGTGATCTTACTTCTTGTGCCTTACTCATTTGACCCCTCCAATTTCTGGCTTTTTGTGTGAGGACAACACGTTAAAAAGGTTGAAAATTCAACTACTTCATCTCTCTTTTCCTTTCACTGTGGTTCCAGCGTATATCACAGCCCCCCACAAGCGTCAACGCAACGTATCGTTTTTTAAAATGTTTTTATCTATCAAACCTCAATGTTCATTTCTCTGACCTGCCGCTTTATCTTTTTTCATTCTCCATCGGAAAATGAAGATGTTTTTAAAAAAATGACATCAAGCTCTTGCCTTCTCAAACAAATTCGTTCACTAAGCACGAAACACTTTCCGCGCAGGACAGCATCAAAGGGCAGGTAGCTCAGTCGGTAGAGCAGAGGACTGAAAATCCTCGTGTCGGGGGTTCAATTCCCTCCCTGCCCACAAAACTTGGCGTCAGCCAAGTTTCCCGAAGAACGTGAACGAAAACTGACGCCAAGTTCGTTCTTCGTTATTTCGTTCTTCAATTTTTCGGAGATCTTGCGAAGGTGAGTCCCTAACTCTCCTTTCTCAAGCTTCCGAAACAAAAAGGCGGAGGAGCTTTCGGCTCCCCCGCCTTTTTATGTCTGCATCTTTGTTTTCGATGCGTGTCTCACATCCTTAGTATCGGCACGCTTTTCGATTTGTTGCTCTCTATTTCACTAAATTTAATTTTTCCGCCATCTTCATCATGGCAGCAGCAGCATTGTCTTCGATGAGTTCGTTATATTCTGATTGATCAAAGAGACTCCAAATTTCTTCATCAGTCATTTCATTTAAATCAAAATCGACAGAGCGATACGCCACATTCCCCGTCGCTTCGCGCGTCACTTGATTTGCAAAAAGATTTCGATTGCGGTCGAGTCGTTCTCGAAATTTCGGATGACTCATAATCGGAACTTTATGTTCGATAAAATACTCAACGACTTTAATGAGATCTTCTCGTGTCCATTTTTTCTTTGTCATAAGAACCCCCTTATACAAGCTTCTGACTTGAATCATCTCGCAAAATAAGCCCTTGATCAGCAGCATCGCAATATACTTGTTCAAACATCCCATCCATAAAGAGTGAAAACGCGTCCGCAACCCTTCCATCTTTCAACATTGTTGTAACGATGTGAGCAAAACTCATTGCGCGATCTTGGGCAGTCCATTTTTTGGCAGTATTCCAAAGGCCTGAGGTCTGAAACCCTGTTCGCGTTTTATCAGCAAATTGTGCTCGTTGATCTGGAGAAAGTTCTGATACAGCAACCTCTCCCGTTTTCGTCTCTGAAATGTTTCCAACCCCATCTTGAGAAAGATCGAAATCTTCAAAAGGTTTCCCGGCTAAAATATCTCTTGAGGTTTTCACCGGATCAAATTTTCCAGCACTCCACATAGAACCTCCTTTTGCTTCACTTAAAGCTAGTGCAAATAACTTGCCAAAAAAAAGATCGAAATATACTTCTTATCTTATTGAAATCATTGAATTTATTTTGATCCCTCTTTTCGACACCTTTCTAAGACGGGGAAGAAACTCCCCGTTAAAGGGGCCTTTCAAAGACATTATCGTCACAAAACGAAAAAGGTTGTTTCATCTTGCACTTCACATCACAATTTGGTTACTCACCATTTGCTGCGCCCATCGAGAAACCCATGAAGCAAAAACCATCTCCTCCAAACGGTAAGTCTGCCGAAGAAATTCGCTATCAGAATATTATTCTCGAAGATATGCGATCCCAGATTCAAACGATCGCTGAAGGACAGATCTCTCTTCGCATAGAGCTCAATACGAAAATTGATCATCTCGATCAAAGACTCACCCCTGAAATCAAGTTTACTCAACAGGTTCTAAAAACAATAAATGACAACCTTACAGGTGAAATTCAAAATTTACGCGTTGATGTACAAAGAGTAGACAATAGCCTTAATAGGGTAGAAACCAAACTCAGCGCTGATATTCAAAGAGTAGAGAAAAAATTGACTGCTGAAATTCAAAGAGTTGAGCTGACACTGTCAAAAAAAATTGATCGTCAAGGTGAAAAAGTCGAACGACACGATCAAGAGATTATTACGCTCAAAGCTGCAGCTGCTGCCCTATAATCGCACTATTTCAATCTAATTTTTCCTCCTCCGACAAATACCTTGTAAGCGGTGGGGAGACCGTCCTGAGTAAGGAGAGTGTGTTCACCTGGACGAGAAGAAGCTTGACTTGCAAAAAAGGAAGGAAATCGAGCTGAAACAAGTCCCTCTAAATTTTCAATCCCACCTTTAACCATTCCTCCTTTTTGTTGCAAACGGCCATATAAAGAATCGAGTGTTGATCGAGCTTGGACAATAAATACTTGATCGGCTGCAGATTGATGATTGGGATGTCGAGCTACCACATTCAGTGCATCACGAATGACAATACATCGATCGATGTAAGCTTGACGGCTCCTATTTTCTGGTGGTGCATTCTTTTTGAGTTGATCCCATTTGTCGGGTTCTGGTGGAGGACTCGCTTCTCCTTCTAGTTTAGGTGTAGGAACAGGAGTATCTTCGTACCGTCTCGACATCTCTATTCCTTCTACTCTTCCCATCGGACCTGCAAAATCATCGGATGCTGTTCCGGGCATGGGACCAATTGCGACAGCTCCAGATCCACCTTGGCCATAATAAAGATCCGGTCGATGCTGTCTGATGAGATCTTGTACTCTGCCTTCATCCCATTGAATGACATTGTATGAAGGATTCATCGATTGAGGTAATGCTGCCGGAGCCGCTATTCCCAAAAGTCCAGTTCCTATCGCTGCACCAGTGGCGACTGTTCCCGCTGCTGGAAGACTGATACCTCCTCCAACGATTTCTGGCGTCCAGGGAAGCACCGCAACACTTGCAAGGGCTATTGAGCCAAGTTCAGTTTCAGAAGTCTCTTCTGGCAATTGTTTTGTAGCAACCTTTGCAATTCCATCAACAAAAACATCATTCCAGAGAAGTGGACTCCCACCGAGAGTTTTTCGGATATCGTCAGTTGTGATTGATCTTGCTTGAGCATGAATGAGACTATCTAAACTACCATCAGCAATGTCGTACAGATCACCTATGGCAGAGGCTTGTTCAGATGAGAGAGAGAGAGAGAGAGAGAGAGAGAGAGAGAGAGAGAGAGAGAGAGAGAGAGAGAGAGTCGGAAAGGGTTTCAGCAAATTGAGGCGTCGTTATTTCTTGAATTTTTGTCATGGCTTCGCTCCTTTTTTCTGGATTCCTGCTTTCGCAGGAATGACATTTTTCACCAGATCCTTTATTCATGACTACTTTCGCCTTTTCTCCCAAAAGGTTGCGTGAAATCACATGTTTCCTTTTCGGCTAAAGGTTCAAACAATTTATTTGCAATACAGTGCTGCTCGAATAACTCACGACAATCATTTGCCGTCACTTCATTATACATCTGCGTTTTTGGTCCGTCAGGACCAGGCATGAGATTTTGTTCTCTGTAGGTGGAAAATTCTTCTTCGGAAATCGGACCGATCACGAGAACATTTGGACCTTTCGTGCATCGACCATAACAACCGCCATCAGCGACAAGAATATCTTTGGAGAGCCCTTTTTTTTGCACGAGACATTCAAAAGCTTCTTTCGTATCGCGCGAAAAATTGGCAGTGCAGCTTTTCCCTTTGCAGACACAGATTTTATATTTAGAGACCATACGCAGGATAAAACAAAGACTCCTCAAAAGAACAAGGTGTATTATGGCATACGATCGTAAAGATCATTACTACAAAAAAGCAAAAGCAGAAGGGAAAGCATCGCGAGCTGCATACAAAATAATGCAACTTCAAGAACGCTTTCGTCTTGTGCAACGTGGAGATCACATCATCGATCTCGGCTGTGCTCCTGGAGGCTGGCTTCAGGAACTCTCGATCCTCACAGGGCCAGAAGGAAAAGTCATCGGTATCGACCTCCAACCGCTGACAATTTCACTGCCGAAAAATTCAATGTTTATTCAGGGATCCATCGAAGACAATGAGAGCGTGCGCTCTCTTCAACAAACACTCGGCACCAAAGCAGATCTGATTGTTTCTGATATAGCTCCGAAAACATCGGGCGTTGCGTTTGCTGATGCCTATCGTTCGTACGAATTGGCACTGCTTGCTTTTGAAACCTGTTTGCAATTATTGAAATCAGGCGGAAGTTTTGTCGCCAAAATTTTTACTGGTGAAGAACTCAATGAATATCGAATGAAACTCAAACCTTATTTTGAAAAAATCTCAACGGTGACTCCACCTGCAACGCGTAAATCTTCAGCAGAAACGTATGTTATTTGTGTCGGTTTTCGAAACATAAAAAAATCCATCTGACGATTTCATCAGATGGATTTTATATGGGGAAGGAGATGGGGGATGTTGGTGCGAGGGCTTTCTCCTTCCCCCCTGCCCTCGCAAACTTTGATGCGATATTGACAGAGGAGAGATGCTCTCCTAGGTTCGGTTTTCTTATCGCTGTCAGAAAAGAAAGGTTGCTCCCTTTTTATGGTGAAATTTCTCCCGGTCTTAAAGCATATCCTTCCCTGGCTTGCCGCCCTTGCCATTTTTGGCTATCTTTTTCATCTTTATCCCATAGCCCAAGTCTGGAAAGCCGCTCAATATGTGCAACCCCTCGCTTTTTCTCTCTTTGCCCTCGGTTATTTTCTTTTCATTTTTTTGACTGATACCGCGGTCACAAGGTGGGTCATTGCTCGTTTTGCGAAACCGATCCCCTTCTTCGATATTCTTGGCGCTCGAGGGGTCACGTACCTCATTATGGTTCTCAATTATCCCGCAAGCCAAGCTGCCTTTGCCTATTATCTGAAACGACGCTACAGCATTCCGATCTTTCATTGCCTCAGCATGTTTCTTCTTATTGTCGTGGTCGATCTTCTGTGGGTGACGACACTCGGATTTGCAGGAAGCTTTGTGAGCACGGTTCAACTCGGAACGGTCAATCTCCAACCGACCATTCAAATAGCGGCGCTTTGTATTTATGTTGGATTTTTTTTATGGCTTCTTTTTTGGAGAAAAAAATTTCGATTTCCCTTTCTTGAAAAATTTCGAACGCATCCAAGTTTTTCTATTTTCGCTCAAGCAAAATTATCTGACTATCTCTCCATTGCAATCATGCGGATTCCTATTCACTTCACGCTTATTATCTCCATGTATATTGTCGTGCAGACGTTTCAAACGCACATTCCCTTTCTCGAAATTCTTGCAAAACTTCCTGTAGTCTTTTTCATCGGTACCATTCCGATTACTCCGGGGGGACTTGGGACCACCAATGCCGCGATGGTAGAACTCCTTGCTCCTTCCATGGTCAGTTCTATTTTTGCCGAAGGGAAAGTAACCCCTGCAGAACTTATGTTTACGATTACCATTCTCTGGGTCTTCGCGAATTATGTCCTCAAAATCTTATCGGGCATGTTTTTTTTGAAACGCATTTCGAAAAATCTCTTTAAACCGACACCCGATGTCCCCCTTGAAAAAGCCGAAAAGGCAGCTCCTCATCTGGGAGGAAACATTTAACATCCTGCCTGATTTCGTGTATCTTTAGGCTCGTCACGCCGAAGCCCTTCGACAAGCTCTGGGCGGAGGCGGAAAAGTTGGCGTATTCCTTGCATATTTAATGTTTTTGTAACCCTCCACTGAAACTTTGGAGGGTTCCCCTTTCGGGGAAGCGGAGGCCAACATGAAGAAAAAAGAACTCGTCGAGGGGGCAGAACTCACCGAATATTTCCGCGAAAAAATTCAGCACGCACTGGCCATTACCAATGTCGAAACCAGTGAAATGACAGAATACTATCTCGTCAATCTCCTCCATGAATTCCGCCGTGCGGAAACACTTCATGCAAAAGATGGAGAACAGGAGAAACCTCTGGCCATTCTTTTTCTGGAAGCGATGGAAGGAAATCTGGGAACAAAAACGCGATGCCTCAAAAAGATCGGAGACATCTCACTCTACACCGCTGGTTTTTTTGCTGACAACGTGAAGGAAAGTGTCGTCAATCTCAGTTACTATATTTCCATGGGTGGAAGCGCGTATCGCAGCCTTGCTGCCATGTTCGAAAATGAAACAACTTTTGGTGAAATTTATCATGAGCTCGGTGAAAAATTTTCCAGCTACGTCAACGTACTCACAGAAATTGCGCCGTGGCATAATGCGGAAAATTATCAAAATCTCATTCGTCTCTATGAACGTTGGCTTTTCAAGCGCGACGAGAACGTCGCGAATCTCTTACGTCGTCAAGGGATTGTCATTGATCCCCTGGCAAAGAGGAACATCCAATGAATTTTTATGAGATGTATTCCCTCTTTCGTCGTTTCTATCACGTCGCGGAAGCGCCTGAAAAAATTGACTCCTATCTTATAACTTCACTTTCGTTTCCAGCCACATCTCTCTTCCACCACATCGGTCACCGTTTATCACATCGAGAAACATTATTCGTGCGTGAAGAAGAAAATGCAGTTGAACTTGGTCTTTATATTGCTCCGGAAATCCTTCAACATCTGGAAGATCATCGAGCATCGCTCGATGACATTGCGTGTGCAACAGAAGGTATCAGTCATTTTCTTTACATCGTTGATCGCGCTTCAAAAAACCAGAGTTGCACGCTTTTAGAACTCGAACTTCAAGCAGAGGTCGATAAATTTTTATCTCTTCATCATCTGGCACTGACATCACACCAATCGTGCGATTCACTTTTCCGTCAACTTTTTGAAAACTTTACCTACGATGACGCTTTAACCACAGAAGAAAAAAACAGATACCAAACCGCACATCATCTTGCCGCGCATTATTGTCATTACCTTCAAGAGCGTTACTTTCATCCTTTACGGAAAGCTGAACTTGCTGAAGAAGCCCGCAGATTCTTTCAAAAACGCTTTCCGGAGAAGATGAAATATCTCATTGCATAACCTTCTCTTTCCCCTTAGATGCTTTTTCCATGCAATTTTTTCTCTCTCTTATGGCCATCGTTTTTGTAACGTGTGGGACAGATGGCAATACTGGAATTTCTAGCGATATCTCTCTCAACATCACACCTGTTATTACTCGTATTTCACCGTCAAGCGCTGTCACCGGAGATGAAGTCACTATTTTTGGTCTCGGATTTTCTGTGGTTCCACAAAAAAATATTATCTCTGTTGGTAATGCAGCCACTTCAGCGGAAACATACTCATTGGTAAGCCCACCGGCAGAGGGAGAAATAGAATCGATTACATTTCGTGTACCTGCTGGAGTCACTGTTGGCGCAAATTCCATTTTTGTCACCGTTGGGGAAAATACGAGTAATGCAAATATGAATATTACGATTAACTAGCGTCTGTTTTCAAAGAGTGTCATCGCGAGCCCGAAGGGCGTGGCGATCTCCTGAAAAATACTATCTACAAGAGATTGCTTCGTCACTAACGCTCCTCGCAATGACATACAAGGTTTTGAAGAGAGACATTTTCGCCGAATAGGATTTTAAAATGAACGACCAGGAACTGACCTCAAAAGTTAGAGCGCTTCTTCAGAAAAAAGTTTCTCTGAGCGTTCCCATCGAACGAATCGAAAAACTTTTTGGCGATGCATCAGCGCGCGTTTACACGCGTATCTTTCTGACGAATGGACAAACTTTTATTGCAATGCAGATGCCAAAGGGAAACGCTTCGGAAGAGATCACAAATGTAAAGCAGGCACCAGCGCAGCTGCCTTTTCTTAATATTCAGCGCTTTTTGAAAGAGCGAAAGCTTCCTGTTCCTCAAATTTTTGCGTACAACGCAGAAGACGCCTTGATGCTCCTCGAAGATTTAGGCAATACGGTTCTCGCCCATAAAGTGACGAATGTTCCTGAGTCGACGCAAGAAGAGTGGTACTTCAAAGCCATCGATCTTCTCTCTCTCTTTCAACAAAAAACAAAAGAACGTGATCACGATTGTATCGCCTTCACTCGAAGTTTTGATGCAACACTTCTGAATTGGGAATTTGATCATTTTTTAGAATATGGTCTTGATGCTCGTGGTATTCATCTCACCCAAGAAGAGCGTGAGCTTTTTGAATCTGAGACACGAAAAATCACGGAAGAAATTCTTCAGTTTCCGACGTGCTTCACCCATCGTGATTTTCAAAGCCGAAACTTAATGGTTCGGAATAATGAACTGGTGCTCATCGATTTTCAAGATGCCCTTCTAGGGCCCGCAGTTTACGATCTGGTCGCACTTACACGCGATTCGTATATTTCGTTGTCGAAAAACCTTTTGAAAAAATTAATTGCTTATTACGCACAAAAAACAAAACAACCAGAAGACGCGGTGCGCAAGCACCATCAACTGATGACCGTGCAGCGAAAACTCAAGGATGCGGGACGATTTGTGTATATCGATCAGGTGAAAAAAAATCCTCATTTTCTCTCTTTTATTCCGACTTCACTTCAATATGTTCAAAATGCTTTGCAAGAGCTTCCTGAGTATAAAGCGCTTTATGAGTTGCTGGCAGCATGCCTTCCGGAGTGGCGATGACCATTCAACGCGCAATGCTTCTTGCAGCGGGGTTTGGAAAACGTCTTCAGCCCCTCACGAACAACGTGCCAAAACCACTTATACCGCTGGATGGAAAACGACTCATCGATTTTGCGCTCGAATATCTCGCAAAAGGAGGCGTAAAAGAAGTGATGATCAATTTACATCACCTTGGGGATCACATTGAGACGTATGTTGGCGATGGATATCGGTATCGATTGCGGATTTCTTATTCCCATGAAAAAGTAATTTTGGGAACTGGCGGTGGCATTAAAAGGGCTGCACCCTTTT
This sequence comes from Deltaproteobacteria bacterium RIFCSPHIGHO2_02_FULL_44_16, assembly GCA_001798185.1. Taxonomy (NCBI): domain Bacteria; class Deltaproteobacteria; species Deltaproteobacteria bacterium RIFCSPHIGHO2_02_FULL_44_16. The sequence goes on from MGRM01000009.1 coordinate 89,815, forward strand.
TTAACCACGAACCGTTTATTTGTTTAAATGCAGACACACTTATCAATTATGATCTTAAAAAACTGCTCGCACATCATATGACACAAAAAGCTGATGCGACAATGGTGATTCGCCCGCTTCAACCGCACGATCCCTTTCAAGCCGTCACTCTCAATGAACAAGGAACAGTGACAGGTTTTCAAAGCAAAGGAGATTATTTCTACACCGGTCTTCAAGTGATTGGACCGAAGCTCGTCGAGCTCCTTCCAGCAGCAGGACAACCTTCATGCCTTATCAATGACGGGTACATTCCTCTTCTCAGATCAAACGGAAAAGTCGCCTCCTGTATTCACACCGGTTATTGGAATGATCTTGGAACCCTCGAACGATACGAACAAGCCAAAAAAGATTTTGCTCAGAAAAAAATTAAGTAGAACCAGCTTCAAACCAACGAAAGACAAGTCTCCCCTCTTTATCGTGAAAGAGACCGATGAGGATTAACACCAAATCAACAATCCACCAAATACCTAAACCGCCAACCGTCAAAAACATGAGCACTGCTGTTCCCACTTTTCCGACATAAAAGCGATGAGCTCCAAAAATTCCTAAAAACCAGCAAAGTAACAGTGTAACAAGACGTGAACGTGGTGAGTGATCCATATATCCTCCTTAAAGAAAATATCGAAAGACTTCGTTTGAGAGTTCAATGCTGCTAACGATAACTCAACAGTTGTCTTCTCATCAAGAAAAAGTTGTACTTTTTGAAGCTTTGACAGATTGGAACTGAAGAACGTAATCGTCAAAAGAGGCAACTTTTTTACAGGAGAGGCGATCATGCATAAGTAGTCATTACTATACCGAATGAGTTTTTTGCTCGCACGGTGTCATTCCTGCGAAAGCAGGAATCCAGCCATTTATAAGCTTTTCTGGATCCCCGCCTACGCGAGGATGACATACTAAAAAAAATAAAAATATGACTAGGGCGTGTCCTCATTTGGTAGAATGTCATTCCCGCGAAAGCGGGAATCTCCAGTGTTTGAAGGAGATCCCCGCTTAAAGCATGCGGGGATGACAAATCATCGAGATTCCTTTTTGTTTCAAATAGTTACGCCTCAAATGAGGACACGCCCTAAACCTTCTCCGACAAATCTCACACACGCTTTTGTTCAACTCTTTGGGCTCAACGACTATGACACGAATGGTCGTTATGAACAAACATTCGCTCGAGCCGTGCAAGAAACGGGAGAAGTTCCATCTGCACTTTATCGTGATCTGGATGTCATCGATGGTAAGGAAGGAAATGGTTTTACCGAAAATGACGTTAAAACTTTTATGCAAAAATTCGGATTAGATGCTCTTCAAAAAAAATATTATCCTTTTTACTCATTTCAATATCGAGAGCGATGTCAATGTATCCACATAACAGCTTTTGAGAACACTTTAGAGGGAAATGTCCCCTTCGACGATAAGCACGTAGCAAAGACACTTCGCCGAATCGGGCTAGAGCAGAACGAGCTCAAGTCTCTGAATGTCCTTATTCCGGCCGTCTCATATCAACCAGATAAACCACAACTGATTGCTATCGAGGATGTACATGGCAACCCCAAACACGGCGCTCTCATTTATAATCTCGCTTCACGTTTTGCTGAAAAACGGCGCCAGTTAGTTATACTCTTTGAAGAAGCAAGAGGACCCATTCGTTATGATGTCCGAGAGGCTCGCAAAGATTGGGACATCATCCAATATATTATTTTAAATACATGGTACAAGGATCCGAATAGAGTTCCAAATGGCGAGACAACTGAAGGGCGAGCTATTCGGATTGCTATTAGAGCTCGCATGCAAGCTCGTGACATAAGTCAAACGACGATTAAATCGCTCACCGTTGAACAATTAAAAGATTTTTTTATTGCACATCCCGAATTCAAGACAATGATTCTCGCAATCTCACCTAGTCTTGTTTTGTTCTGCGACTATGGCAATCAACTGCTCATCGCAAATAGCGAATCGGAAATACCTCTCAATTTCAAAGTTCCTTCAGAGAAAGGAGACCATCGCACACCCGACATGCCTGAAATGAATACTCTGCTCCAGGCTAAAGACGCCACCTTTCGTGACCCTGCAGTTAAACAGAACCCCGTACTTGCGAGCAAACTCGTGCTGAGGGATCCCCTACTCACCCTCGTAAAAGAGGTAGACAGAGCATCTCAGGAAAGAACTAGAAGATGGGCCACCAATGTTCTAAGTTTAGCTCAAGACGAAGCTTCCTGTGGAAAGAGCAGTGAATGCATTGTTATCCTTTTCGGAGGAGCGAGTCACTTTCCTCTCCTGAAGGACGAATTAGACGGAAAAATCTCACTTATGTTTTTGCGACCTGCGAACTAAAGAAAATGTCGAAAGACTTCGTTCGAGAGTTCAATGCCTAAAAAAGTTAACGTAAAAGAATTCTCATGTCGAAGAAGAAGTTTTTGTTGTTCAAGTTTTTTTGTCAGTCCCGGATAAACAGATTCGAGTGATACACCAAATCGTTTCTCAAACTCAGATAGTGAAATTCCCTCTCGCGTTCGTAGTCCCAAAAAACAAAACTCAGCCATTGCAGTTTTGTGATCAATGACATCGACATCTTTTGGTTCAAAGTCTCCTTCAAGATAACGGTGGACGTTACGAGTGGTTGTAAATCGCTCCGCGATGCGCCTGTCTGCTTGACCTTTGTGCGCGCGGTCCAGTTGGTCCGTGCTGACAAAGGTCTGCACAGCGGCGCATGGAGATGAAAGAAACGATACAGCACCGCTTCCAAGTCCAAGATATTCTCCATAGCGCCAATAATTCAGATTGTGTCGCGATTCAAAACTTGGACGCGCAAAATTCGAGATCTCATATCGATGCAATCCTGCTTTGTCTAAAAGTTGATGAACGAGACGAAATTGCTCAAGAGATGTTTCATCATCAAGTTTTGGTGGAAACATCTTTGTCATTCCCGCGGAAGCGGGAATCTCTTGACTGTCATGAGATCCCTGCCTTCGCAGGGATGACAAGTCTCTATATCTTTTCTCCAGCAGCGTTCCTGGTTCGAATGTCAATTGATACGCAGAAATATGATCCGGCTCAAACGAAAGCGCTCGTCTGATATCATCTTCCACTTCTTTCGTTGTTTGTCCTGGAATGGAGTAGATCAGATCGCAACTGAGATTTTGAAAACCGGCTTCTCTCGCATCGATAAGCACATGCTGAACATCATCAGCTGTGTGATCGCGATCGAGAAAGGTGAGATATTTTGGATTGAAAGATTGAATACCAATCGATAATCGATTCACTCCCGCTTTTTGCACAGACTTTAACCAATCGATGGCGCTGGTCCGCTGCGAAGTTTCGTCAGCACGGACCGACTGGACCGCGCCACCCATTGGATTCATCTCTGATGTAATTTCAATATCAGCCGAAAACGAAAATATTTTGTGCAGTTCATTCAAAACATTTTCAAAAAATGAAGAATCCATGAGCGATGGTGTTCCACCACCAAAAAAGACTGCGTCTACTTTTCTTCCTTGAAGCGAATACAACGGAACCAAAGAGTGCAACTGCTTTATAACCGCTTGGGTATAGGCATGATGCGGAATCTCATCGCGTTTCGTCGGCAGCGAATGAAAATCACAGTATCCGCACTTCACAATGCAATAAGGGATATGGATGTAGATGGTGAACACCGACGACCAATAAGTGTCGGATACTTTCTGGTCAATAACCTAATTCATGTCAGAAACTGTCGAAATATGACAGTTTTTAACATATATCTTGATTGTTTCAATAAAATTCTGTAATTTATGCTAACAACTGTCAAAAAATGACAGTTTCAAACTTATTATGAATCAACTTCTCGCAAAAATTAAAGAGAAGATTCCTTCTGAATGCTTCACGGACACCGAACTTGCCACCATTCTGGAGGGATCTAAGCATCGCCGCTATGGCCTCGTGAAGCGAGCCATCGCTCACGGCGATCTCATTTCGCTGCGCCGTGGACTCTATTGTCTCGGCTCCCTGCATCAACAATCTTCCCTTGATTCCCTCGCATTAAGCCAACGTCTGTATGGTCCTTCCTACATCAGTTTTGAACTTGCTCTCTCCCACCATGGATGGATTCCTGAAGGGGTGCACGTTGTCACCGCTGCTTGTCTTAAACGCTCGCAACAATTTAAAACACCCCTTGGAACTTTTTCCTACCGACATGTAAGCTCAAAACCTTTTTTCGCAGGAGTCCGCACGATTCCCCTTGAAAAGGGAACGATCTTTATGGCCACTCCCTGGAAAGCACTCGCTGATTATATTTTTTTCTTTCACAAGAAATGGAAAGGGCTCACACCCCTTCTTCATTCACTCCGAATCGACGAAGATATTTTTCAACAGATGAACATGGAAGAATTCACTGAAGCAGAACAAGCTTATAAAAATCATCGCGTCATATCATTTTTTGCACATCTTCGAAAGGATCTCTTGCTATGAGCACAAAAATTCTTCAGGATCGACTTGATACCTACAATGCTCAAACTTCGTGGGAAGAAGAGATCGCGCTGAAAGAAATTCTTCAAGAGATTATTCTTGCAGCTCTTGGGAGAACCGATTTTTTTAAATATGCTGCGTTCCAGGGAGGAACAGCTCTTCGCATTCTTTATAGTCTTGAACGCTTTTCCGAAGATCTTGATTTTATTTTGCAGCAGGAAGAGAAAAGTTTTGCAATCACATCTTATCTTCAAGCAATCCAACTTGAATGCACCTCGTATGGTATGTCACTTGAATTTCAGGATCGATCAAAAGCAGATCAAGCTGTTAAAAAAGCTTTTCTCAAAGACAATTCTCTCGGTAAAATTTTGCACATCAAACATCCCAGCATCTCTTCGCCTTCAACCCCTAAAAAACTACGCATTAAACTAGAGATCGATACGAATCCACCTGCAGGGAGTCATACAGAAATCAAATATCTGAACTTTCCCTTTGCTTCAGCTGTAACGATGCAGAATCTTCCAAGTCTTTTTGCAGGAAAAAGTCACGCGCTGCTCTGTCGCGAATATGTGAAGGGAAGAGATTGGTACGATTTTCTCTGGTACGTCGTCCGAAAAACATCTCTCAATTTTGAATTCCTGACACAGGCTTGTCGACAACAGGGACCATGGAAACATCAAACGATGGTGATCACCCAAGAATGGTATTTGCATGAAATGAAAAAAAAGATTGAGTCCATCAATTGGCAAGAAGCGCAACAAGATGTGATGCCATTTCTCCGTGCACATCATCTGAAGTCTCTTGAACTCTGGAGCACTGATTTTTTTCTGGATGCACTTCAAAAACTTGAACAGATCTTATCTGAAAAATCCGTAAGCTAAAACCGCCCTGACACGGAAACACCAGGCGCTGCTTCTCGTGTGGACATTTGGGTCGGAAGAATGGTGATTTTTGCTTTGGCAGGAGTTGCTGCGCCAACACCAAGACCAATAGCGCCACCAATCAGAGCACCGAGAGGAAAGGAAAGAAGATAAAAAGCTGCTCTCATAGCTTCACAATCATCAGTTTCTATTGCATTTCTACAATCCGAAACTGAATTACCGATAATCGCAGTAGTGCCAAGCACGCCTGCACCAATAAGTGCACCATACCCCAATCCTGCGAGAGCACGATTGCCAACGCGTTCAGTTCCAACACCATCGATTCGATAAATATGCTCTGGCTTGAAGAGATACGTTTTCCCTTCTTCACTCACCGTCACACGCACATTCTCTTCGCTCCATGAAAGATGTGTTCCCGGCTCTCGGATTTTTCCATACTCGCGCACACGAACAGTGTACGTGGAGGTCAGTTCAAAAGGGGTCTCTCCCCACTTTCCATATCGATGTTTCGGAATGTCGGATTTTTTCGCGCAAGCAAATGCGTGGAAGAAAATGAACAAGAGCAAAAGAGATGCTCTTTTCCTGTTCGATCTTTTTGTCTGAGCCATAGCATCAATGATAAACCTCAGACCAATAAGTGTCTGACACTTATTGGTCAAAATTGGATTATCGTCTCGTCATTACTCTCGCCAAGGACTCTAGCTGACATAACTGATCATTGTCATCAATTTCAAAACCTCCTGCAATTCCAACGTACGGCGAAAAAAGCCGAATTTTTTTGTGATCCTCTCCAGAAGAAGTAAGAAAAGCACACCCTTGAAGCATCTGATTTGCAGACCAATGTGCCTTACGAAGAGCATCAATATGTTTCTGAAGTACAGAAGGAATATCATCGAGATTAAAATAAAAAGCAGACATGAACCCGCAAGCATCTCCAAATGCGGGAGAAAAGCGTGTTGCGGGCATTTCCCTCATGAGCGAAGAACGAAAACTATAACTCTGAGGATCGCTGAGATCATGAATCATAAAATAAAAAAGTGTGTGATAAGAATTGATATTTACAAAGTTCGCATTCGGGTTTTCATGAGCCACAAAATATGTTTCATCTTGAAAAAAAGGAGCTACCGATGCATCCCAAATGTCTCCCGATAGTGCACAAGAATTTCCTGACTGTTGAAGAGCTTCACCCCAACGCGTGAGAATATCGTGCAGAACAACAAAACGATTATAGTCGCCAAAAAATCGCTGAAAAGCAGTCTGCTGCAAAGACGAAAGATGTTCTACGTCAGCAAAGGCTCCCACAACTATTTTGCTTAATTCAAAACGGGCATAGAGAATTTCTTCCTCTGTAGGATTTATTTTGTTCTTCAAAAAATCATCGACAGAGAGAATGCCATCATCCGTTCCAAAAGAATCATAATCTCCGAGTCTTTTCTGAACACGAAGATCTTCAACCTGAATACTCAAAGCGCGATCGCGAACTTCTTTCACAAGCATAGTTTCACCTTTCAAGAGGGTTATCGCAGATTTTAAAAAAAGTTGCGTCCATTCCCAATAACTAACTCTCAATTATTGGTAAATGATCTTTAAAGAAGCGGCTTGTCATAGCGGCGAAAACCCGTTAGGAGCGGTGTTCATGTCAGATAACCGACAACAACGCGTGAAAGCCTTGAAACAGGCGCTTCAGGAACGAATTCTCGTCCTTGATGGGGCCATGGGGACAGCACTGCAAGGTTTTAATCTGACAGCCGATGATTTCGGAGGAGAAAAATATGAAGGATGTAATGAGCATCTGATTCTGACGCGGCCCGATGTCGTTAAAAAAATTCACAACAGCTATTTAGAAGCGGGGGCTGATATTATTGAAACGAACACATTTGGCGGCACTCCTCTGGTGCTCGCTGAATACGATTTGCAAGAGAAAGCATATGAGATCAACAAACGTGGTGCTGAAATAGCTCGCGGCTGCGCTGATTCCTTTTCAACTGCTGCGCAGCCACGGTGGATTGCTGGTTCCATTGGTCCCACCACAAAAGCCATTACGGTCACTGGCGGTGTTACGTTTCAACAACTCATTGATCATTTTTATGCGCAAGCAAAAGGTCTCTATGATGGTGGTGTCGATTATTTTCTGATCGAAACCTGTCAAGATACGCGCAACATTAAAGCAGCTATTCTTGGCATTCAAAAATTATTTCAGGAAGGGCGACAGCCCCTGCCGATTGCAGTTTCCGGAACGATTGAAAACACCGGAACTATGCTGGCTGGACAATCTGCTGAAGCACTTGTCGTTTCACTTTCACATCTCGATCTTCTCTATATCGGTATTAACTGCGCTACTGGTCCTGACTTCATGACCGATCACATCCGTTCGATGTCAGGGCTAGCGCCCTTTTCTGTTGCTTGTGTGCCAAATGCCGGCTTGCCCGATGTCGATGGAAATTATCTTGAGACACCACAAATGATGGCAACGATTCTCGCACGCTTTTGCGAGGCGGGATGGATCAATCTCCTCGGCGGTTGCTGTGGCACCACTCCAGCGCATATTCGAACATTTGTGGACGTGGCAAAGAAATATCGACCGCGTGTTCCAAAAAAACAAGGGACCAGCCTTTTGGCGGGGATTGAACTTCTCGAAGTCACCGATGAAAAACGACCGATGCTTGTGGGAGAGCGAACCAATGTCATCGGCAGTCGAAAATTTAAAAAACTGATTTGCGAAGAAAAGTTCGACGAAGCGAGTGAAATTGCGCGAGCGCAAGTGAAAGCTGGAGCTCATGTCATTGATGTTTGTCTCGCAAATCCTGACCGAGATGAACTGTCAGACATGAAACAGTTCCTCGAAAAAGTGATTCATAAAATCAAAGTTCCACTCATGATTGATTCCACGGATGAAAAAGTTGTGGAACTGGCACTCACCTATTCTCAAGGCAAAGCCATTATTAACTCTATTAATCTTGAAGATGGCGAAGAGCGCTTTGAAAAAATTATTCCACTGGTGAAAAAATATGGCGCTGCTGTTGTCGTGGGATGTATTGATGATGACCCACAACAAGGGATGGGAGTCACACGAGAGCGCAAACTTGAAATTGCAACACGATCGCATGAACTCCTTACCAAAAAACATGGTCTTCCTTCTGAAGATATTTACTGGGATCCACTTGTCTTCCCATGCGCGACTGGCGATGCACAGTACATCGGTTCTGCAGCAGAAACCATTGAAGGTGTCGGACTCATCAAACAAAAACTTCCACAAACAAAAACGGTTCTGGGTATCTCCAATGTCTCGTTTGGTTTGCCGCCAGCTGGACGCGAAGTTCTCAATTCTGTTTTTCTTCATCATTGCGTCAAAAAGGGTCTCGACCTCGCAATTGTGAATGCAGAGCAGCTCGTGCGCTTTGCTTCTATTTCAGAAGAAGAGTTACAACTTGCGGATGACCTTCTTTACAATCGTGGTGAAGATCCAATCGCAGCTTTTGCTGCGTTCTATCGTGGAAAGAAAAAAGAAAAGCAGGTCTCTTCTCGCGAGCACATGTCGCTCGATGAACGACTCGCCGCATATATTGTTGAAGGAACAAAAGATGGTCTCTTTCCAGATTTAGATGCAACATTAAAAGAGGAGCGCAGTCCTTTGGAAGTAATCAATGGCCCTCTCATGAAAGGGATGGATGAAGTCGGTCGTCTTTTTAATAACAATGAATTGATTGTCGCTGAAGTGTTGCAAAGCGCTGAGTCGATGAAAGCGGCGGTTGAATATTTAAAACCACACATGCCAAAAAATGAGAACACGTCTTCCCGCGGAAAAGTTATCCTCGCAACGGTGAAAGGTGATGTGCACGATATCGGAAAAAATCTCGTCGAAATTATTCTTTCGAATAACGGATTTGAAGTGGTCAACCTTGGCATCAAAGTGCCATCAGAACAGCTGATCAAAGCGATCTCAGAGCACCGCCCTGATATCGTCGGTCTCTCAGGGCTTCTCGTGAAATCAGCGCAGCAGATGCAACTGACTGCTGATGATTTGAATCGTGCAGGCATTGATCTTCCGATTATGGTGGGAGGCGCTGCGCTTTCAGAAAATTTTACCAATAAACGCATCGCTCCTGCATACGGCGAAGGAACAGTGGTCTATGCAAAAGATGCGATGGAAGGTTTAAATCTCGCGCGTCGTATTCGAAATCCGAAAGAATTTATTTTGTTGAAAGAAAAATTAAAAACAAAGCAAACAGCATCGGTTGAAAATGAAAAAATTGAGGCGCTGAAACAAGAATCTGCGCAGCAGAGATCTTCTCTCATAGAAACAGCGTCGCTTCCAGTTCCACCTGATTTTGAACCGCATATTCTTACCAACACCCCGCTCGATCACATCTGGCCCTACATTAACAATCTCATGCTCTATACACGTCATCTTGGTGTGAAGGGAAAATATGTAAAACTCCTGGATGCAAAAAAATTTGATGAACTCAAAAAGGACCCAGAAGAAGGACGTAAGGCCTTTGAAATATTTGAAACGCTTGAAGAGCTGAAAAAAGAATGCCGCGCTGGCCTCATGCACGTGAAAGCGACCTTTCAATTCTTTCGTGCAACAAGTCATGGCAATACAATAGACCTTTTTCAAAACGTTGTTTCGAAACGGGTCCTGCCGTCTGCGGTGTTCCGGCCCTCCCGCTTATCGCGGGAGACCCTCCCGGAAGCACCTCCGACGTCACCCGATTCATGGAATTTTGAAAAAGATCTATTGTCACCAGATGCAACCTTTACATTTCCACGACAACAAAAAGAAGAGGGTCTATGTCTCGCTGATTATGTGCTTCCAAAAGAACGAGATGCTATTGACACCGTCGCTCTTTTTGTTGTTACGGCCGGAAAAGGCATTCGCCATCTCGCAGAGAAATGGAAGCAAGAAGGACTTTATCTCAAATCGCATCTCATCCAAGCACTCGCGATTGAAACAGCTGAAGCCTATGCAGAAATGTTACATGCGAAACTTCGCTCTATGTGGGGTTTCCCTGATCCAATTGACATGACCATGATGCAGCGCTTTCAAGCAAAATATCGTGGCAAGCGATATTCTTTTGGATATCCGGCATGTCCGAATCTGGAAGATCAGAAAACACTTTTCGATCTTTTATCTCCAAAAAACATTGGCGTCGAACTCACCGAAGGATTCATGATGGATCCTGAGGCGAGCGTCTCCGCCATTGTTTTTCATCATCCACAGTGTACGTATTTTGGTGTTTAAATGTCGCGTGCTTCCACTTGAAAGGTAGACACAACAATTTTGAAGAAAGGTCGATAAAGAGTCGTGACATTTATCAATTCTAAATCATTCTGTAAAATCGATATTCCTGAGGTTCCAAGAATCGAAGAACTCACCGTGGGAAATCCCGAGGTTCTGGATGAAGTTCTTCCTCAAATTGAAGCGCAACAACAGTTCATAGCAACAAAACCACAACATCATCTCATTGCAAAAAGAACTGCATTAGAAAATGAGGCAAAGACATTGAGGGATAAAGGTCCTCCTGAAGAAAAAGAACATGCGCGTCTTCTCGATATTGAAACACAACTCAAAGCCATTCCGCGAAGTGATGCTCCGATTACGATCAAGAGCAAATGGGATGCTGTCAAAATGCCGATCGTCAGTCGTCTCTTCGGCGGATTTGATTTCAATAACGACAATCATGAAGATTTTGTTTTGATTCGCTCCTTTACCATTTACGTTGCAAAAGGAGAAACACCTCAAACCATTTCCTTCGTTTCGAAAATTATGGGAACTGAAGCTTCAGACGTTTCAGGAAAACCTGATGCGCAGATGCTCGCATCTGCAGAATTTATGTGGTCAGAGAAACATGCTGTCAGCGAACGCATGGATGCGTTCCAAAAAGTCATTTTTCATGATGGAAAAGAATCCATCAAACTCTTTTTCTATAATGCCGACAAAATGGAACGACGTGAAGTCATTGTCCCTTCTTCCATTGCACGTTCTTCCCTCGAAGAAGCCTATCAAGCTGATCTTCGACTTTATAAACATATAAGTGAAGTGCAGGCCTATATTGGAAACTCTTCAGGATATTTTTCAATGTTACGCGGCGTTTCCATGTCACCAGAAGAGAAAAAAACCGCTCAGGCAGCGCGCGATAAAATGCACCCAACCCTTTATAGCCGTTCACATGCTGCTCTTCGTGCATTAAAACTCCGTTATGCAGAAGTGATGGGAGATCCACAAAAGAAATCATTTTATGAACTCCGAAAACCGGACCTTCTTCCTTTTATGTGCGCGATTATTAGAGATGCGGCTCAGTATACAACCTACACCGAAGAAGAAGAGGCGTTCTTTTCTGAACTTATTCCACAAAAGGCATACGGCATCTCTGATACGGCAGCAAAAACATTTGAGTGGAAAGGAGCAAAGATGGACCGATGGAAATTCTTTGCAGACCTTCGCATGATTTCTGATCCAATAGAACGGCGTGAACTCTTTCAAGCCTACACCCATCATCATCTTGTGGCGATGCAACAAAAAGATGGTCTTTTGCATGAAGAAAACGGCGAACTCGTTGTCATTCGCGAACTCAATGCACTTGCACGAAACCACGGGTTTCGCAGCCATGCTGATTTCATCACCAAAGTAAACTACGCCACAAGTGTCGAAGATGTTGATCGAGCTTTTCAAGAACATGCCGACAAAAAACAAAATGATGTCAATGCCTATGTGGCTGAACTCGAAGCCCTCAACGGGGGACCAGTTGCAGAATGGGATGTTCCCTATCTCACCCAACAACTCATCTCGTCACGTTTTGGTGGAAAAGAAATTCCTAAGTTGAGTATTGAAGAAGCAGGATCGGTTGCAAAAGACTATTTGCGTGATCTCGGTTTTGATTTGGATCAACCTCCTTTTCAGGGGAAAATCATTATGGATTTGTATGCCCGAGAGGGGAAAGATGCACAAACGCATGCACGGGGAGTACACGATGGGAGTTCTACTGTACTCCATGGAAATTTTAAACCAGGACAACAGATTTCGCTTGAAGAATTTAATGTTCTCCTTCATGAACTTTTTCACAATATTCATTTTATTCTTGGTGCAGAAAAAGCTGGTGGGAAGAGCATCAATGGTTTTTATGGACAACCACGAGTATGGGGAGAAGGGAGTGCTCAAGCCATTGCAAATGTCATCTATGAAAAATCATGGATGGATCGTTACTTGAAACTGCTTCCTCAGTTTGCAGATGACAAATTCCGTGCAGCCATCAGCAATGCGAAAAAAATTGCGATTGCGTATGAAGAAATGCAGTTCTTCTGTTACGCAAAATGGGAAATTAATCTCTACGAAAGAACTGACCTTCCTGTCAAAGATCGTCTGGCGCTTTGGAGAGAGATGTCCAAAAAATATCTTGGTGTTGAAACAATGGATATGATGGAGGGGGGATATCCCTATACACGAAGTCAATTCTCATCCTTCCCCATATACTATGTCAATTATGCTCTCAGTTCTCCTCTTGCAACTCCAGCTGTAGAAGCAATTGTGAATGGACTGAACGAAAATGATCTCCCAGCAGTTCAGCGTGCAGGAGTGAAAATGAGGAATATCCTACGCGCTGGAAGCCGACTCCCCACAACTGCAGATGTGAGTCGCGCTCTCAAAGCAAATTAAAATAAAACTCCTTTTCTCACGCTCATTTCCTTGTTAAGAATAGAAATCTTTTAGAGGAAAGCATGCGTCACATTTCAGGTTTTACGCTGATTGAACTGATCGTTACCTTGCTTCTTGTCGCGATTCTTGCGGTCGCGGCTCTTCCCCGTTTTATGAATCTCAGCACCGAAGCTGAAAACTCGAATGAAGCTGCTGTCGTCAGTGCTCTCAGAACTTCACTTCAGATATGGAAAGCCAATGATATGCTCCAAAATGGAGGGAGTGGCGCTTATCCTCCAGAACTCGATAGTAATGCGAATAGCAGTCCTTGTGCTTCGTGTTTCAGTACTCTCTTAGATTATGGAGTCACCGACAACAGTTGGTGGCGTATTCATGCAACACAGTACAGTTTCAGCGATGGAACAGATACCACAATTTATACGTATGACCCTGTCGCAGGGACGTTTCAATAATTTCTTTTTATTTCTCTAAAAATAAAGAAATTGTTTTGTAGAGTTTTTCGGCTGTCGCGAAAGCTTGTGCAGCATCGGTTTTATTGGGGAGACGATGAGGAAAACTTCCCGGAATCCCGTCGGGATATCGAGTTGGAGCGTAGTAAAGATTGAGCACCATCAGCGGTTCCTCAAAAACTTGGAGTATTTCTTCATTCACAGGAAGACATATTCGAAACAGTTCATTGAGATCATGTATTTTTTTAAACGAAATAGCGTGAAAATGAAGAAAGGCTTTCAATAATTTTTCAGCACATTGTTGAGCATGAAAACAGGCTTGTGAATAAATTCCTTCTTTGGAAAGAACATGCGCTGCTTGCAAATCCTCTCCTGCAAAGACTAGCCATTCAAGCGCCAGATCACGCTGCTTTGTCATAGAGCACTTTTCCTTTTCCCTTTATCTCTTCCGTAAAAAAAGGCCGTTCACTTTTCTCAGCATCAGCCCATTCCTTTGGCGTATAGACAAAAAAATCACACGCAAGCTTCGGACGAATGAGCTTCACCACTTCTTTTTGTCGATCCCAAAATCGTTTCTTCGTCTGCTTGATGATGACTAAATCGATGTCACTGCTTTCGTGAACTTTTCCCGCGGCAAGCGAGCCAAAAAGAATAATTTTTTCTGGCTGATATTCAGCAGCAAGTTTCGTGACCATACGCAAAAGCTCCCCCGTCAACTCACGCTCACGGATTGAAACCGTATCAAGCGCACGTTGAGTGAGCTTCTCAAACACGTCGCAGCCAACAAGAACTAAGGTGGGTTTCCCATGTTGCGTTAAGATCACCGGTTCTTTTGCTTCCAGCACGCGCTCAATGAGCTTTCCCGGTTCCCGCTGCATTTCCGTAGCGGTGGCTAAATGTTCTGATTTGAGTTGCATACGCCTCCTGTATTACGTATAAGATTATGTATTTTTATACGTAAAAATACAACTTCTTTTTTAAGGAGAGAAATATCGCGAAAACTTTTTTAAAAGGGCACCTCTGAGCAGACGGAGATTCAGATTATTTTTATCCCTCAGGGAATACAGACAGTAGGAATTTTTGCAGAAAGTCCGACAGGACTCCATTTTTTCCCTCCACCATCATTATGATACGGTCATCAATCGTGCATTCACTGAATTCTTGACACGGAAGATCAGTTCGTCGAAAACGCGAATGGCTATGACCATCTCTCTTCATCCCACAAATGTCGTTTATATTGAGCAGCTTCTCCAACAGTATCGGGACAATCCTTCTTCTCTTGAGCCAACATGGCGCGCTTTTTTTGATGGGATTGAATTTGCGCGCGAAAATGGAAAGGATCTCGGAGACAAACTTCTTTTTGAGTTCAATGTGTTTCAACTCATTCAGGCGTACCGAGAAATGGGATTTCTCATTGCCGATGTTAATCCACTCGACCGCACCCCAAAGTCTCATCCTCTTTTGACATTGGAACAATATCATCTCTCTCCCTTCGATCTCGATCGTCCCTGTGACGCAGGAAAACTTTTAGGTTTAGAAGCAGCCACCCTGGGCGATATTGTGGCACATTTACGAACCTCCTATTGCGGGCCGGCCACTGTAGAATTTAGTCATATTGGAGATCCAGAACGTCGACTCTGGATTCAACAGCGCATCGAATCACATGAGCTTCTTCAATCTACTGAAGCAACAACGAAAAAAAATATTCTTCATCTTCTGGTTCAGTCTGAAACATTTGACATGACGCTTCACAAACGTTTCGTGGGACAAAAACGTTTTTCCGGTGAAGGAAACGACGCCATGATTCCGATGTTGGCTGATCTTATCGAACAATCAGCACAGACACATACAGATGAAATCATTTTTGGCATGGCGCATCGAGGACGGCTCTCATTTTTAACCAATGTTCTCAAAAAAGATCTCAAAACTCTTTTTGCTGAATTCTTGGGAAATCTCGAAACAAATACAACTCCAGGCGATGGCGATGTGAAATATCATTTAGGTTTTTCAGGAGAAATCACAACTTCTTCTGGGAAGGAAGTTCACCTTTCACTTGTTCCAAACCCCAGTCACCTCGAAGCCATTAATGCTGTGGTCATGGGCATGGTCCGTGCAAAACAGCAATGCAAAGATGACAGCACACGGATGAAAACACTCGCGGTGTTGTTGCATGGAGATGCTTCCTTTGCAGGTCAAGGAAATGTCTATGAAACCCTGAACATGTCGGGCTTACGCGGCTATACGATTGGTGGCACCATTCACGTGATCATCAATAATCAAATTGGTTTTACCACAAACCCGAAAGATGCTCGATCAACTCCGAATACGACTGATATTGCCAAAATGCTTCAGACTCCCATCTTCCGGGTCAATGCGGACGAGCCGGAAATGGCAGTACGATGCATGCGGCTTGCACTCGAATATCGCAACCTTTTTCAGGATGATGTTTTTATCGATCTCATGGGCTACCGTCGCTATGGACACAATGAAGGAGATGAACCCTCTTTTACCCAACCTCTTCTCTCTGAAAAAATTAAACATCACCCTCGTGTGGCTGAAATCTATACCGCTCGACTTCTCGAAGAGGGAATCATCACCCAAGAAGAGGCGCAAGCCTTTCGTGAAAAACTTCAGACTTCCTATGAAACATTGATTGAAGAAGCAAAAAAAGCAAAAATTCCTCGCACCATGAGTGCGTTTGAAAAAACATGGCACGATTTTTCTCCTGTTCCTCAAACAGAAACTTTTTTTCAAACCATCGACACCGCAGTTGCCGAAAAAATTCTTCAGAAGATGGGAGATGAACTTTCAACCTCTCCAGAAAATTTTCAACCTCATCCAAAACTGATCCGTTTTTTTGAGGATCGAAAAGAGATGATCGACGGAAAACGCGGAATTGACTGGAGTTTAGGAGAAGCTTTGGCTTTTGGCTCTCTTCTTTGTGACAATTTCTCGATACGATTGTCGGGCCAAGATGTGGAACGAGGAACATTTTCGCATCGGCACTCTGTGCTTTATGACATCACCAATAATGAACGATATATTCCTCTCAATCATCTCTCTGAAAGAAAAAAAGATTATGAAGTGGTGAATAGTTTGCTTTCAGAATTTGCTGCCATGGGTTTTGAATTTGGTCAAAGTCTTGCTGATCCTTACAAACTCACCCTTTGGGAAGCACAGTTCGGTGATTTCTTTAATGGCGCCCAAGTGATCGTCGATCAATTCTTGGTAAGTTCAGCCATTAAGTGGCAACGCTCGAGTGGACTCGTTCTCCTGCTCCCTCATGGCTACGAAGGGATGGGGCCGGAGCATTCATCGGCACGACTGGAACGATTTTTACAGGCATGTGCGCAACAGAATATTCAAGTCTGCAATGTCAGTACACCTGCACAATACTTTCATCTGTTGCGTCGTCAAATGCTTCGATCCTTTCGTCTTCCCCTTGTCATCATGTCGCCGAAAAGCCTTCTTCGACATCCACGTGCAACTTCATCGATGGCTGAACTTACCACCGGAACCTTTTGCGAAATACTCGACGAAACGATGCTCAAGTCATCAAAAGAGATGAAACGTCTCATTCTTTGCAGCGGTAAAATTTATTACGAACTCTTGGCAGAGCGCGAAGCACAAAAAATAATGAATGTTCCGCTCATTCGTATTGAACAATTTTATCCTTTTCATGCGAAATATTTACAAACGATTTTTCAACGATATCCAAAAATAAAAGAAATCGTCTGGTGTCAGGAAGAAGCGCAAAACATGGGAGGTTGGCATTTCATGAAAAATCAGCTTGTGCCACTTCTTGACCAGAAGGTGAAGCTTCAGTATGTCGGTCGTCCACCGCAAGCAAGTGTTTCGGGTGGTTATCTGCATGTTCACGAAGCAGAACAAAAACGAATCGTCACCACCGCATTCAGCGATCTTGAAGGAGCACTATGATTCATCCTGTGAAAGTACCAAGTGCTGGCGAATCCGTAACAGAAGCGTTCATTGGCGAATGGAAAGTCCATAATGGTGATGTCGTCAAAAAAGGCCAGGTGATTGTCGATCTTGAAAGTCAAAAAGCAACGTTTGAACTGGAAGCTGAATCAACAGGACGCATTGAGATCAAACGTCCAACTGAAGGCGATCGCGTTACAATTGGCGAAGTCATCGCAACGATTGATGATGCCAATGGAAAATCTGTAGGGGCGCATGGCCATGCGCCTGAGGGCGAACGCCGTTCGCCCCTACAGCAACAAACATTCATGCAAACATCCCAGAAAACTTCTTCTTCGCAAGTTGGTCCTGCTGCACGACGACGTGGAGCTGAAGTTATAGAGGTACCGGGCTCTGCGCCCGAGGGCGAACGCCGTTCGCCCCTACCTGCAACCCCATCTGTACAACCGATAAAATATACGCTCGATACAGCACGCGGTGAGCGAGCTGAAAAAGCATCACGCATTCGAAAACAGATCGCGCAAAATTTAGTTACAGCTCAACATACTGCTGCGATTCTCACGACCTTTAATGAAGTCGACATGTCAGCAATCACTGAACTTCGAAAAAAGTATAAAGATTCCATCCTCAAAAAACATGGTGTGAAAATCGGAATGGTTGGACCTTTTGCGATGGCCGCAAAACGAGCTCTCCTCAAATATCCTCTCGTGAATTCAACTTTTACGGGCGAAGAAATTATCAAGCGCGATTTCATCGATCTCTCGATTGCTGTCAGCACTGAAAAAGGACTTGTGGTTCCCGTCATAAAAGACCTGCAAGGTCTCGATTGGATCGGATTTGAAAAAAAATTAACTGAACTCGCCACCAAAGCACGAGATGGAAAACTCTCCATTCCAGAGATGACCGGCGGAACGTTTACGATTACGAACGGCGGCGTGTTTGGTTCTCTCTTAGCCACTCCACTTCTCAATATGCCGCAAAGTGCGATTTTAGGCCTTCATAAAATCGAAGATCGTCCCGTTGCTCTCGAAGGAAAAGTGGTGGTACGTCCGATGATGTATATTGCTCTTTCGTATGATCACCGTCTGTTAGATGGAAAAGATGCCATTGAATTTATCGTCTCGATAAAAGAAGCAATCGAAAATCCGAGTTTGATCATTGATGAATCAATATTGAAATGAAGAGGAGTTTGCTCGCAGGGCGACTATAAGCGAATATGAAGCGGAGTGTATAAGGAGTTTAAAATTGTATTGGTGTCACCATTTGGAGGCTGACGCGAGGAAGACATCCAAATGGAAAAGACACCAAACAATTTTGGACGACGAGTAACGTAGCGAAATGCGCGGAGCACGAGAGTAAACTCCTCTTCATTTAAAAGGAATGCGAAATGACAGAACAAACATTTGATCTTATCGTTATTGGCGCTGGCCCTGCTGGCTATGTCGCTTCCATTCGCGCTGCGCAACTCGGAATAAATGTGGCGTGTGTTGAAAAAGAATATTTGGGTGGCACCTGTTTAAATGTTGGTTGTATTCCCAGCAAAGCACTTCTTGAGTCGAGTGAACTCTACTTCCAAGCCAAACACGGCATGAAAGACCATGGCATCAATGTCGGCGATCTCACCATCGATCTGCAAAAATTTATGGATCGCAAAAACCAGATCGTCAGCAAATTCACCTCCAACATCGGTATGCTCTTCAAAAAAAAGAAAGTAACGAGCATCAAGGGAAGAGCCAAGTTTACGAGCACCACAACACTTGAAGTGACGAGTTCTGAAGGAACGAAAACAGTTTCGGCGAAGAATATCCTCATCGCAACGGGAAGTGCCCCTGTCGCTATTCCTAACGTTCCCTTTGATGGAAAAAGAATTATCGATTCCACGGGAGCACTTGCGCTGACGGAAATTCCAAACGAATTAATTGTTATTGGTGGCGGTTACATTGGACTCGAAATGGGATCTGTTTACATGCGTCTTGGAAGCAAAGTGACCGTAATCGAAGCACTCGATCGACTTGTTCCTGCGATGGATAATGACATCAGCAGCGGTTTACAAAAAGTTCTCACGAAACAAGGAATGGAATTTAAACTCTCCACCAAAGTACAGAAAGCGTCGGTTATCGGCAATCGTGTTGAGGTGACGACACTCGATCCGCAGGGGAATAGTACCGCCATTACCGCTGATTACGTTCTTGTCGCTGTTGGCCGTCGTCCGTATACTGACGGCCTCAACCTCAATGCTGCAAATATCACAACAGATGAAAAGGGACGCGTCAGCGTCAACGAAAATTGGCAGACATCAACACCGAATATTTATGCGGTCGGCGATGTGATTGCAGGTCCCATGCTCGCGCACAAAGCTTCAGAAGAGGGGACTGCGTGTGTTGAGCGTATTGCAAACCATAACGCTTTTGTAAATTACGACACCATTCCGGGTGTTATTTATACCTGGCCAGAAGCAGCATCTGTCGGCATCACCGAAGAACAGGCGAAACAACAAAACATCAATTACAAAGTTTCAAAATTTCCGTTTATGGCCAATGGCCGCGCGATTTCGATGAACGAAAAGGACGGCTTTGTAAAATTGATTGCGAGCAAAGATGACGATCGCATCTTAGGCGCGCACATTTTAGGTCCGCGCGCTTCTGACATGATCGCCGAAATCGTCCTCGGTATGGAGTTTTCAACAACCGCCGCCGACATTGCTCTCACCATCCACGCCCATCCCACTCTTTCCGAAGCGGTTAAAGAAGCTGCCCTCGGCCTCGGCACCGGCATGATTCATTTGTAAGCCTAAACACCCTTCTTTTCGAACAATTTGCCTGCTAAAATAATAGTGGTAATAATAGATGTAATATGTGACATTTTTACTGAAGTCTGTGGAGGAAAGGCTCATGACAAAATGGTATACATTAGCTCTGATCAATCCCTACTATCAAGATAACCATAATCTTTTCCAATCAGACATTTCTTTTGATGATGTGCTTATAACAAAAAAACCAACGTGGATCGATCGTGAGGATATCAAAAACAAGTTTGGTTTAAACCAAAGACGTATCATTGAAAACGCGGAGCTTTGTTTTATGACAGAATATAAAGCAAAATCTCTTGGAGAGCCCGATCCTTTGTGGAAAGGAAAAAAGCAGCGATCAAAACAAGATTTGCATGTTGAAAAGATCATGTTCTGTAACCAGGCACTGTGGCTATCTCAACCGACCTCTTTGAACTTTCAGGTTCTTCTCCACATTGAAAAAAGAAATGGAAAACATACCGGAAGAGAATTCTCAACTTTTCCAGCTGCTCTTCCTCATAGCGAAGATAGTGAAAGTCTGATTCATCAAAAAAATATTCAGGAAGCTCAAACTCTTTTCAGTAAGATTTGCTCTTTACACCGTAAGGGTTCCACATGGATTGCTTTGCATAATCTTTGGTCCGCACTTTCAGCTCCTCAAGGTCAATGGCTCATGAGATATTTGTTGCTGTGGATCGCTCTTGAAGCACTTTTTGGATCTGATATCGAGATTACACATCGACTTTCCGAAAGAATTTCCTTTTTCATTGCCGATGATCGTTTTCAAGCGAAGGATTTGTATGAAAGATCTAAGTATTGTTATCGCTGGCGCTCTAAAATTGTTCACGGTAACGGAATGGATAAGCTTACACCAAATGATTCAGAGAAAATCATGTATGACTCTGAAGATTTGGTCAGAACTGCTTTGAAGAAAATTCTTTTGAATGATGACCTGATAAATACGTTTAGCGGAAATGGACGAGAAAAATGTCTCGACGAACTGATTTTTGCTTAAAAATATTAACTATGAAAACTCTCCAACAATTCGAAAATGAACTCAGAGAAGTACCGGCATCTGCCGCATGGTATATTGGCGACCTTGGAGAAGCACGCGGTAAGCAAGAACTCTTCACACGGCAATCTCAACAGAGACTCAAGGTCCTACGTCAGCATGCGTTGATTGAAAGTGCGGTCTCGTCCAATCGGATCGAAGGAGTAACGGTTGATCAAGATCGTGTAAAAGCCGTGATTCTAGGCCGCTCAGCTCTGCACGATAGAGATGAAGAGGAGATACGGGGATATCGCAATGCACTTAAGTGGATTCACGAAAAGAAGCCAATGATTACGGAAAAAACGATCAAAGAACTTCATCATCTCGCTCGGGGAAAAATTGGAGACGCTGGGCAATACAAAACAAAGGACAGTGATATTATCGAACGCCACACAGATGGTACATATACTGTTCGCTTCAAAACCGCTTCTGCAAAAGAGACATCCAAAAATATGAAGGAGCTTGTTTCGTTGTGGCAAGATCATCTCAAAAATAAAGCTATTCATCCACTTGTCATTTTGGCGGGATTTAATCTCGATTTTCTTTGCGTACATCCCTTGCGCGATGGCAATGGTCGTGTGTCGCGATTGCTGCTTCTGCTTCAGCTTTATCATCTGGGTTATGAAGTTGGACGGTACATTAGTCTTGAACGACTGATCGAAGAAAACAAAGAACGTTACTACGAAACCTTGAAGCTCAGCTCACAGGGTTGGCATGAGGGAAAGCATGATCCGTGGCACTACATCAACTTTTTACTATTCATTCTCAAAGAAGCCTACAAGGAATTTGAAAAAAGAGCCGGACAAATCAAAGAACCTAAAGGAGCCAAAACAGAATTGATTGAAGCGGCAATTCGATCACTGGGAAATGGATTCACGGTTTCGGATCTAGAAAAATCCTGCCCTACTGTCAGTCGTGACATGATTCGCCGTGTGCTCCACAATTTGAAGAAAGCAAAAAAGGTTGAATGCCTTGCACGGGGCCCAGGGGCCACCTGGAAGCAAAAAGGGTAATACACATTAATAAGTGTAATAATAAGTGTAATGTATATAGGAATTTGTAGCGTTTTGTTTACGTTGTCTAAACCTCTCACTACAGAATCATGATTGAATTTTCGCCTGTAAAATTCTAGTATTATGGCTCTCAAAATTTTGATTCGTGTAGACCTAAATCTATGACTAAAGAAATTGAAAAAAACCAAACTTTGCCAACGCAAGAAAAGTTTTTTTCTACCGAGAAACTACGTCGGTCAGCGCGAGCGGGGACAAATCTACCTGACCCCACGATGGCACCCTATGGGTATGATGCCAAACAGCACTACGGCCATCTCTTTCCCAAGTTGGAATTGCCGCGATTGTTTCCGCCGGCGTCGCATCATCCCGATGACCACGTTAGCTTTGGCTCGCCAAGTATGGAACCCCATCAGCTTTATCTGGGGGACAACCTCTATGTTCTGCGCCAGTTGCCCACTGAATCAATCGACCTGATTTACATCGACCCGCCCTTCTTTTCCAATCGGACCTACACCCAAATCTGGGGTGACGACAATGAAGTGCGTTCTTTCACCGATATTTTTCAGGATGGGATGTTTTCTTATCTCGCTTGGCTGAATGCCCGATTGTGGGAAATGAAGCGGGTACTCAAGTCTACCGGTTCCATTTACGTTCATTGCGATTGGCATGCAGCTCATTACATCAAGTGTGAACTCGATAAAATTTTCGGCTATGACAATCTTCGGAACGAGATTATCTGGTGTTACCAAAATGGCGGCAAAGGAAAGGAAAATTTTGCCCGCAAGCATGATATAATTTTTTGGTACTCAAAAACGCAACAATGGATTTTTAACGAAGCCGACGTTCATATACCCTATGAATTAATTTCGCCTAATTCTGTAACGCCATTTAATCTGAAAGACGGACAAGGTAGACGCTATCGGGAGAGAATCTCAAATGGGAAGAAGTATGTCTACTATGAAGATAATGGGAAAATTCCCAACGATTGGTGGTTAGATGTACAGCCGTTGACTGGGCGTCATGGGTGGGATGAGAGATTAGGGTATCCTACACAAAAACCGGAATCTTTACTTGAAAGAATCGTTAAGGCGTCTTCAACTTCCAACGGTATAGTCGCTGATTTTTTCATGGGTGGTGGCACAGCGGGATCTGTCGCTCTGAAATTGGATCGCCGTTTTATCGGCTGTGACATTTCTCGCGTTGCTGTCAGCGTTACCGCTAGCCGTTTAATTGATATCGCTGAAAATATTTCAGGCATAACAGTAACAAACAAAGCCCAGCCGACTCTACCAATGAAACAGGCAGACGTTGCCGATATTCGCGTGGGCTATGTGGGGAGCTACCCTCAAGATAAATTTCGCGGTATCTCCCATGAGGAATTTTCAAAATTCATC
Source organism: Deltaproteobacteria bacterium RIFCSPHIGHO2_02_FULL_44_16 (assembly GCA_001798185.1). Taxonomy (NCBI): domain Bacteria; class Deltaproteobacteria; species Deltaproteobacteria bacterium RIFCSPHIGHO2_02_FULL_44_16. The sequence goes on from MGRM01000009.1 coordinate 113,457, forward strand.
CGCACTGTATACCAGGCCATGCCCTTTACGGGTCAGGCTCAATGGATTCATGGCTTGGCCAACAACAAAATTATCCTTTCCATTGGCCCGGGCGACCCCAATGAACGGGTGACGCTTACACAAGTGGATGGCGCCGTCAAAGACACGGTCAAACAGTATTCTCGACAATTCGCCGAGGGAGAAGACAAAATTCTTCAGATTATCGGGTGGTCTTTTGATCCTCAGTGTGAAGGTTGGAAGCGCAAGGCGGCAGAAACCCTCAACAGCAAGGGAGTCAAGTTACAAATCGATCTGATTTCTTTGGGGAGCGAGAGTTTCCGTCAGAAAATTTTCCGCAACGTTGGTGAAAGCAATCTTGATCTCAAATTCAATCGTCTTAATCAACTCCTCTCATTCACCGGCGCGCCCTATGCCGGAAAAATCACTGTCACCAGTAGGAACAAGTTGACCGTCTCTTTTGCTTTGGAAGGGGCAAGGGCTATCGGTGCGGGCGCCAAGCTGATCAACTGTCAGTGGGATTTTTCCTATGACAACAACCGCTTTGCCAGTCGGGAACATGCTTTGAACCGGGACGGAAAGAATGGAGATTTTATCGCTATCCTGACAACGGATCACACGTTTCCAAAGTCAGGAACGTACAGCATTGCGGCGAGGGTACAGGACAATCTCGACGGACAAGCCACAGTTGCCGCCCGAATCGAAGTGAGTGAAACCGATTGCAGGATTATTGAAGAGAAGATCGTGAATGTATGATGGTATCAAAAGGAAACAAAATGGAAGGACTCAAACCTCAAGATTGGAAGGATTTACTAAGCGGGGTACGCAATCTTATTATTTCAGCCAGGCGAGCCGCCTCGCGAAGCATTGACACTCTTCAGGTGTTCACCAGCTTTGAGATCGGACGCCGTGTTGTCGAACATGAACAACTCGGAGAAAAGCGAGCCACTTATGGAAAACACGTGCTTACAAGACTTTCAGAGAGCCTAACTCGTGAGTTCGGGCGCGGATTTTCAGAGGACAATCTCTCAAATATGCGGCGTTTTTATCTTGAATATCGGAAATGCTTGCCGAAGATTTCCGAGAAGCCTTCTCGGAAATCCATTTCCGCGCCAGGCCAGTCAATCTTATCGAATGTCAGCTCTGTTTTGAGCTGGTCCCATTACGTTTTTCTGATGACAATTTCAGACAAGGATGAACGACAATTCTATGAAATCGAATCTGCCCAAAACGGCTGGTCTCTGCCGGAACTCAAACGCCAGTTCAATTCCAGCCTTTATGAACGTCTGGCCTTAAGCCGGAACAAGAAAAAAGTCCTGGAGTTGGCCAAAAAGGGCCAATTGATAGAAACTTCCTCCGACCTGATCAAGCAACCCCTTGTGCTGGAATTTCTCGGCTTGGATGAAAAAAACAAATATGCGGAGTCGGATCTGGAATCCGCCATTATCGATAAACTGGAACATTTTCTGCTTGAGTTGGGCAAAGGCTTTCTTTTCGAAGCCCGGCAAAAACGTTTCACCTTTGACACCGATCACTTCTACGTTGACCTTGTATTTTATAATCGCCTTCTACGCTGCTACGTGCTCATCGATCTCAAGATCGGCAAACTCACCCACCAAGATTTGGGACAGATGCAGATGTACGTCAATTATTTCGACCGCTTTGTAAAAAGGGATGGCGAACATCCCACCATCGGCATCATTCTTTGCCGAACAAAAGGTAGTGCCTTGGTTGAAATCACGCTTCCTGAAAAAGCCAACATCTATGCGTCAGAATATAAACTCTACCTCCCATCGAAAAAAGATCTGAAAAGAAAACTTTTGGCATGGGCCGCAGAGGAAGAATAATTCATGATTACCGAAGAAGAATTACAATGGCGACTCTGGACGGAGACGCCCCAGTTCCCAAATCTGAATGACCATCAAAGACTGGTGGCTCAAAGGTTTTTCGAGCGCCTTAGCGGACAGGATTTCTTCAAACCACTTTATCGTCATCAATGGGAGGCGATTGCACGTGTTATTCATAATGGTGAAGTACGAGGAAAGTGGGAATGCCTTCTCGATATTGTAACCGGAGGCGGTAAGACCGTCATCATGGCTGGTTTGATGTCGTACTTTTGGCAGGTTCGTAAGTGCGAAAAATTCCTGATTCTTGTTCCCAACACCATTGTTCGTGAACGGGTCAAAGACGACTTTGAGTTTAATAATCCAGCTAATGCATTCAAAGAATTCCCTTTTTTCTTCAACTCTTGCTCCAGGGTACCTGAACGCCTTGTGTGTAAAGTCCTGCGGGATGGAAGCGACGCCTCCGGCATCCGTGACGCCCATGTGATTGTCGCAAACATCCATCAACTTTACGAAGGCAAGGGTTCTCCTGCCCTTGAAGTGCTCCTTGCAGACAAGGTTACACCCGAACTCGTGATTTTTAATGATGAGGCGCATAACGCAGCGGCGGGAGAATATCGGGAAGTGTTAAAACTTTTGCGTCGAAAAACCGTTGCCCGGATTGACCTGACTGCAACCCCTTACCGCCTCGACAAGCAGGACCTCGATACCTATCCGCCGCTGTATGAATACCATGTGCAGGAAGCCATGCGCGATGGAGTGGTAAAACAGATCGTAGTGACCAGACCAGACATCCAGAGCGTCAAACTGCAATATGAAGAGTGGGACGAAAACAATCAGGTGATTCGCACGCTTGATGCCGAAGAAATGCCCTGGGAGCAGATCGAAAGTGAACTCAGGCGAAGCGGTGCCGTTCGTTTCGTCACGGCAGATAACGCCCGCAGACAACAGCTTCAAATTGCAAAAAGCTGTTTGGATTATCAGAAAAAATGTGTCCCTCGCGGAGTGGATGATAAGCCACAATGGGAACCGTTGATGCTGACAGTTGCACTCTCCCAAAAAGATGCTTTTAAAATTTATGAAACCCTTCAGAAAAAACCATTTGGCTATAAACCAGAAGAATTATTGCTTGTTCACAGCAAACAAGAAGAACTGCAGAACAGGAAAGCATTTTTGCTTGGACGTAAAGGTCCAGAGGGTTTGAATAAAGAAGATGAAGAGTTATGGCATGAGACACGAAAAGTACGGGTCATCATTGCTGTTTCTATGTTGCGTGAAGGTTGGGATGTTAGAAATATTGCCATTATTTGCCTTTTTCGCAAATTCAGTTTTCAGAAAAAGGGGGATCGGACTTATACAGTTTATGGCCCACAGATCATTGGTCGAGGCCTAAGACGAATCCGCCAGCCCAACGAACGGGATTTTCTGTTTGTCATCGATCATCCGGCTTTCAATCATGATTGGCTTTGGGAGATTCTTTCAGCTCACAAGTACGCCAAGCCACTGAATCCAGGCGACGCCGTGGAAGATTCTTGTATTGAAGACATCCCTCTGGAAAAGCCGAAAATAGAGGAATCGGAGGAGGCCAATAAGGAAGACAAGAAACCGGAATTGGATGTTGAAGATATACTCAATAGTCTCCCTTCCATTGATGGCAAGGGTGTTCATCCCATCGCCAATTGGCAAAAACATTTTCGAGAGTTTCCCCTAGCAAAAAAAATATCATCGGCCCTCCAAAGAATTACCAATATAAAAAGTCAAAAGCTGGGGGGCGATACAACTGCGCATGTCTTGCCTGAAGAAGAGATTAATATTGAGGAACTCAATGAAAGTGTGGCCGGTCAATACAAAGATAAAAAACGGGAAGACTTGATTCGGGAACTCCAAACAGACCTGCTCAACGAGCCTCATCATGCACTGATGCTTTGTTTCAAGATGGAGACCGCCGAGGAAACGCTTAAGTTGATGCAAGCGCTGGAATGGATTTTGACCGAACTTTTTGCCATTCAGGGGGTTAGTGGTTTGGGCGAATCTCCGGAGGCCCAATTGCGTAAACTGCATTTTTCCTTACCCCAGATTTTGGATGAGTTTCGGAAGCCGGAAATCGTCTTGGGCATTCTTGGTGAGGGGTCTGAAAAATGATTCAGTCGAAGAGAGGTATTCTTAAAGGACTCAAGAAAACTCCAAAAGGTGAATCTACTTATGACAGTCTTTTGGAGCGAGATTACATGTTTGAATTGGAAAATATGGGTGGCGTGGTTTCATGGACCAAGGACCACGGGATCCGAATTCCCTACAAAATCTTCGGGATCATTTCACGCCACTACTTGCCGGACTTCCTTGTCACCTATGCGGACGGGTCAAAGGAGATTCATGAAACCAAAGGTGCTGGCTTTCTCGCCTGGGTTTCCACGCACGCCAAACGGCATGCCGGTGATGCCTGGTGCCGCCAGCGCGGGATGGTTTACCGGTTTATTGAAAACTCCAAAGGGGCGCTGTTTGCGAAGAATAATAGCTTGTCTCAACTTGAGGGAAGTTCCTCCTTCAAGCAGAAAAAACAAGTCGGGTCATTTGAAGATTTGTGAATGTGACTAGAAATGCGGGCATGGAAATTATTTGAACAATTATTTTACTCCACCTAACGCGTCTTTCGGGGGGAGTCGTAATAGAAACCGCGCTCCGCCCCAACTCTTTATATTCACCTTCTTTACACCATTGTTAAATTGTTTAAAATTATTATTGCAATATCTGTAAGAATGGCTTACTCGTCACAAATGGCCACCAAAGGTGAAAAGAAAAGTGAGTTTCTGAGACACAAGAAAGAGATCGAAGAGACTTACAACCGTAAACTTGAAGCCCTGTATGAGCTTTATCCTGAGTTCAAAAATACCACATCTTCAATCAATGGCGGCAGTGTTAGCACAAGCTCTTATGGCAGCCTTAAAAAGGTTTTACATCAAGCCATAGATAGGCGCGAGGGTGAGTTTACTTCGCGTGATCTAAAAAAATGGATCTCCGAGATTGATGCATCTGTGGGGGCGGCGATGACACCTGCATCAGTTTCAAATGCGTTGGCGCGACTGAAGAAGGAGCAAAAAATAGAGCAAATTAAAAAGGGAGCAGGATCATCACCATCGATTTTTAAAAAGAAAAATTAAAGGCCAACCGCGCTAACGATTGGCCCTTAAATAGGGGACAGGAAAACCCGTCCACTTGTTCAATGCAAGTACACTTGTAGCGGTTCCCCTCCATTAAATCAAGAGCCCTTTCGTTTTCCTGTGGGTTCAATTTAAATAGGGAGGTTCTGAAATGAACTTAACTCAAGAACAGCTTAAACAAATTTGGTTTAAAGCTAAAAACGCAGGTGCAGAAAACGACCGGAATGGCTTTCGTAAAGACAAATACGGAGCTTGGATAAAATGGTCTGACTACGGCAACAGAAACAGTCAATATGGATGGGAAGTTGACCACATTATTGCCACCGCAAATGGTGGGTCTGACACTATGAGCAATCTTTGCCCACTGCATTGGAAAAACAACGCATCCAAAAGCGGCAGCAGATTCTTATAGCTTGAATGTTAATGGCCTTCAGAATAAAACGACGGTAGCTTGCAATGCCGTCGTTTTTATTTTGCAAGCAAACTGCTTGGGCGCCAGATATCAAGGATATTCCCTAGAGTGAGCATGATGAAACACTACATCACCGCCACTGACCTCTATAATTTCAAAAAATGCGCTTATTGGCCGTACATGGATGGCAATACGTTGATAAAAGCACTTTAAAATCAATTGGTTATAAATAAATAAGCTCTGCGAAATATATGATGTTTTCAGCAACACCATTGCGTATTTTTTAACTTCTGTTAGGCTCTCATGATGGTGGATTACACACGTATTCTTGACCTTCAAACTCCTCTCAAACGGAAAAGCCTTTTTCTTTTTGGGCCTCGCCAGACGGGGAAAACCTTTTATCTCAAGAAAACTTTTCCCAATATCCCTTTTTATAATTTGCTTGAGTCGAAAACATTTCTTCGGCTGAGTCAGCGCCCTCATTTACTCCGAGAAGAATTGATGGCAACTGCATCCGCGAATCCGCTGATTATTATAGATGAAATACAAAAACTTCCTCTTTTGCTTGATGAAGTTCATTCATTGATTGAGGAAAAGAAAATGAAGTTTATTTTAACGGGGAGCAGCGCGCGGAAGTTAAAAAGAGGTGGAGCCAATCTTTTGGGAGGTCGGGCAACAACGCTTCACCTCTATCCATTAGTTTCCGCTGAAATTCCCAATTTTGATTTGATCCGAGCTTTAAATTGGGGAACACTTCCTTCTCTTTACCCCTCTGACGACCCGGAAAACGATCTTCATGATTATGTCGGAAATTATCTCAAAGAAGAAATCCAGGCGGAGGGGTTGGCGCGAAACATCGGAAATTTCTCTCGTTTTCTCCAAACAGCATCACTCTGCAACGCGGAACAAACTCATTTTACAAATATTGGAAACGATGCCCAAATATCGCCTCGCACTGTAGCGGAATATTTCTCCATCTTGGAAGACACACTCATCGGATACATTTTAGAGCCCTATACAAAGACGAAAAAACGAAAGGCAGTTTCTACCGCGAAATTCTATTTTTTTGATTGCGGCGTTTGCAACGTTTTGGCCGGACGAAGAAACATCAGTCCAAAAACAGAACTGTTCGGAAAGTCGTTTGAGCAATTTATTTTTACAGAATTGAAAGCCTATCTTTCCTATAAGCGGGATTCCCGGCCGCTTACTTTTTGGAAATCCCAAATATCAGATTACGAAGTTGATTTTTTGATCGGAGATGAAATTGCCATTGAAGTAAAAGGTTCTGAATTGATTACAGAACGCCATTTAACGGGTATTAAGGCTCTTAAAGAAGAGTTGAAATTGAAAAAGAACATTATTGTTTCCATGGATGAAAAACCTCGAAAATTGGACGGCATTGATATTTTCCCCGTTTCTCATTTCCTTGAAATGTTATGGAGCGGAGAAATTGTCTAAACACTACATCACCGCCACTGATCTCTATAATTTCAAGAAGTGCGCCTATCGACCATTTATGGATTTCAATGGGGATCTATCGTTGAAAGTCGACGTGCATCCGCTCGTGAAACTGCTGTGGGAATCGGGAGTGCAATATGAAGCAAAGGTCATTGAATCGTATCAGCGAGATCATTCCGAAAAATCGTTTCGTGCAATCGATCCTGAGAAGCCGGCATCCGAAGCTTTGGCCAAGGAAACGCTCAAAGCAATGCAAGATGGGATTGATATCATTTATCAAGGTGTTTTGATTTCAGGAAATAAACTCGGTCGTCCTGATCTGCTTCTGAAAACACCGGGATCTTCGTCGCTCGGCGCGCATCATTATTATCCGATGGATATTAAACTCACTCGCATTGATGCGACATGGGATGATGGCAATGAAAAGGTTCCCATAGAACAATTCTGGCAAATCTATTTTTATGGTGAACTTTTAGAGCACGTTCAAGGCAAGCGACCAGAGAAAGGTTATATCTATAAGACCAAGTCGCGCATTCTTCCGATTCCTCTTTATAAAGCTCCCAAGAATTACGAATGGTCAGTGAATCAATTAGAAAATTATCTTCAGGGAAATGCGTTCGGAGCAGAGCCAACGATCAACAGCAATTGCGGCTTATGCGACTGGAAAGATTCATGTCGAAGTTGGGCCGATGAAAAACAGGATATTTCACTCGTCTATTATGTTGGTCAGGCAATGAAACTCGGACTCAATCAACTCGGCATTCGTTCGATCGAAGATCTTGCGGCGCAAGATCCAGACTATTTGACGAGAAAAGTTATAGAACTGAAAAACCAAGGATTCTTTTGGAATGCAATGCCCGCCGATCTCCCTGCAAAATCTGTTGTGCGCGCGAAGATTCACCTGAGCAAAAAACCGGTCATCCATAACCCCATCACTTTTCCTGATGCTGAAAAAGAGATTCATTACGATATCGAAGATGACCCAACACAGGATTTTGTCTATTTGCACGGCGCCTTGCTTATCGAGAAAGGGAAAGAGCCAAAGTATTACGCCTTCTTTGCAGAACATCGCGATGAGGAACGCACCATCACCGAACACCTGTTTGATTTTTTCAATCAGCACCCGGATGCGACTGTGTATCACTACAGTGATTACGAAAAGACAACGCTTAAGCGACTCATCAGTAAGCATCAACTCGATTCGACATCGTATGAACGATTGTTCGGTAAAAATGGAACAGCAATCGATCTTTATAAAATTGTCACCGAGAATACTGACTGGCCGCTGACAAGCTATGGCGTCAAGGCGATCTGCAAGTTTTTGGGATTTCAGTGGGATGCCAGTGATGCTGGTGGCGCCGCATCGATTGTCTGGATGAATGAATATTTAAGCGGACATACAAGCATGAAAGAGAAAATACTCCGATATAATGAAGACGATTGTCGGGCGACCTCTTTTCTCAAAAACGAACTCATCAAAATGCAAAATCACACGAACGATGTGTAGCATTTTTTCACTTTCTGTACAGAATCACTCCACTTTCATTTTTGTAACTCACTGATTTTCAATAGCTAACACTGGCATTACTTTTGCTTTGTCTTTCTTTGACAATAAAAAGGAGGAGTGCCATGAGTGATCTCAGCTTGAACATACCTCCTAAGGAACATATATGCCCTGTAACGATGTGACAGACTCTTTAAAACTGACCCTTGATGAACACGACCACATTTTGAGCTATGAACTTTCAAAACGGACGTGTGGCGCCGAAGTTGGGGAGCTGTCGCTCATTTCTGATTGGATTAAAGAAAAAAAGATCAGCGAAATCCTTAGCACACCAGCAGAACACTTTTTGGAAGAATATCTTCCCCCAAAAGATGACATTGAAGAGTTTCTCTTCTTAAAACATTTCTTCTCGATTCAAAATGGTTTGCGATCTCTCTTAGGAGATGTCTCTGCAACGAACCAAGATGTCTGCACGGTGGACGGTGTCGAACAAGATGGAAATCTCACCCACCTTATGGCTTCGCTCAAAGTCGATTTGATCACGAAGGAAATCAAGTCCTGCGCCGGTTGCGCTTGCACGAAAAAACGAGATGAGCGAAGAGCCAAAAGAGGTTTTTAGCATATCCCATCTTTTTGTTTGACATATAAAACACTTGCTCTATAAGCAGGCGCATTATGTCACAAACCACGACCTGGAAACTCTTTGAAGAGAATGCCCTCACCCACAGTGCGGCTCATTATTTGATGACGGTTCATGAACTTATCGAAGAGCAAGGTTATGCGCGCGTGACCGATATTGCCAAAGCGCTCAATATTACCCGTGGAAGTTGTTCGATCAGTTTAAAGCCTCTCAAAAAACGTGGCCTCATTCGTGAAGATCAAAATAAATTTCTCTCACTTTCAGAAGAAGGACTTCGCCTCACAAAGCTGATCGAAAAAAATGATGAACTTCTGGAAACTTTTTTCCGGGATGTGCTGAGTGTAGAAATTGATCAAGCGGAAATCGATGCCTGCAAAATCGAACATCTTATCAGCATTGAAACAAGCGTGAAACTCGCGCACTTCATTTCTTTTCTCAAAAGCGATCACGAAGCCGTACGCAATTTCATGATGGAACTCAAAAAATTTCCGGCGTGCCAAACATTACTTCCTGTCACGCCAAAGAAAGGGACGCAGTCCCGAAGGGGGAAACAATGGAACTAGTTTCACTTGCAACGATTCAACCTGGGCAAAAAGGAACCATTAAACAAATTACCGGGGAAGGACTTTTCTTTACGCGACTTCGGGAACTCGGCATGCGCCCTGAAACAGCCATCGCCGTTGTCCGTCGCGCTCCTTTCGGCGGCGCTCTTCATGTTCGTCTTGGAGATCAAAATAATATTGCGGTATCGATACAAGAAGCATCCCAGATTTTATTAGCCATCATTTAATATTTGTTTGTACCGCTCATCCTGAGCCTGTCGAAGGATGAGCAGGATGAAGTTTTTCATGGTTCGACAGGCTCACCATGAGCGAATTGTCATAAAGATGAAAACTTTTCTCCTTGTTGGAAATCCTAATACCGGCAAAACCACTCTTTTCAATGCTCTCACCGGTCTTCATCAAAAAGTCGGAAACTATGCAGGAGTCACCGTTGAAAAAAAAGAAGGAACGTTTCACGTCAACGATCAAAAAATTCGTCTCATTGATCTTCCTGGCACCTACAGTCTGACACCGAGTTCTCCTGACGAAGAGATTGTGGTCCAAACTCTATTGGGCCTTTCATCAGAGAAAATGTCCATTGATGGCGTCATTGTCGTTGCTGATGCCACGAATCTCGAACGAAATCTTTATCTCACCACACAAGTCATTGATTGCGGTTTTCCGACAATTCTTGCGGTCAACATGATCGACGAAGCCAAGAAAAAGGGACAATCCATTGAATTGGAGCTTCTTTCAAAGCGACTCGGAATTCCGGTTTTTTTTACGGCAGCAAATAAAAAAAGGGGTGTTGCTGAACTCAAAACGTATCTTGCCACAGAGACACTGCGTGCACCCCCTTCCATTTTGACACAACTGCAGCTCTCCTCTTCGGTTCGTTCACACTTAGAACAACTTGAACCGCATCTTGCTCATATCTCTCATTCCAATTCACGACGTGCGGAAGCGCTTCGTCTCCTTTCGCGAGATGACAAACTCGAAACTTATCCGCAGAAGCAAAATCTTTTGAAACTCTGTTCTACGATTCATTACATGCTCGAAACAGAACATGTTGATTGGAAATCTCTTGAAGCAGATGCGCGTTATCAGTGGATCAACCATGTCTGCAAATCTGCGTGCTCACGTCTTTTGCAGAAACCAAAGACTTCAATGACAGATCGCATTGATGCCATTGTCACCCATCGCATGGTGGGTCCGCTCTTCTTTTTTCTGATCGTCGGTATTATCTTCCAGGCTCTTTTTAGTTGGGCTACATTTCCGATGGACTTCATCGATAGTTTCTTTGGAAAAGCGAGCAATGTCATTCATCGGACGCTTCCCGAAGGACCAATTCGAAGTCTACTGGCTGATGGAGCAGTGGCGGGCATTGGCGGGATTATTATTTTTCTTCCTCAAATCGCGTTTCTTTTTTTCTTTATCGCGCTTCTTGAAGACTCTGGCTATATGGCACGCGCGGCATTTGTCATGGAACAGTTGATGGCAAAATTTGGTCTTCACGGAAAATCGTTCATCCCGCTCATCAGTTCTTTTGCATGTGCCATTCCGGGCATTATGGCCACACGAACGATTGAATCGAAACGAGATCGACTCATTACCATTCTCATCGCACCCCTCATGAGTTGTAGCGCACGGCTTCCGGTGTATACGCTTCTCATTGCCGCATGCATTCCGTCACTCACGTTTCTTGGCATCTTCAATCTTCAAGGTATTGTCATGTGGAGTCTCTATCTTTTAGGCGTTATCGCGGCTATTGCGGTTGCTTTTCTGCTCAAAAAAACAATTCTAAAAACTCCCTCACTCCCCTTTTTCATTGAGCTTCCTCCTTATCGTCTTCCTCAATTTTCAAATGTCTTTAAAAAAACGTGGGAGCGATCAAAACTTTTTTTGACGAATGCCGGGACGATTATCTTTGCCCTCTCGATCATCCTTTGGTTTTTGACGAGTTATCCGAAACCGAAAAATCATGTTGCAGAGAATTCATTTCAAAATGGACAAATGATTCGGGTGGCGTCGACGTCGGATCCCAGGGGCGCCCCGCGTCAGCGGGGAGGTGGAACGACGGAGACGACAGGACCCGTATCAGAAAATAATTTTGAAATGAATTCTTCTGAGTCAAAAATCGCGTATAGTTTCGCCGGCCGCATGGGAAAAGCCATTGAACCTCTCATTGAACCGCTCGGTTTTAATTGGAAAATCGGAATCGGTTTGATCGCTTCTTTTGCAGCACGTGAAGTTTTTATCAGCACGATGGCCATTGTCTATAGTCTCGAAGATACTGACGAAACTTCTGAATCACTGATAAGTGCAATCAGAAATGACGTTCATGCAGATGGACGAAAAGTTTTTAATCCGCTTGTGGCCTTAAGTCTTCTCGTTTTTTATGTGCTCGCTTGTCAGTGCATTTCTACTGTTGCGGTCGTCAAACGCGAAACCAACTCCTGGCGTTGGCCCATTTTTATGGTCGTCTATATGACTCTTCTCGCTTACGGGGCTTCGTTTATCGTCTATCAAGGAGGAAAATATTTTTTCCCTCTGTAAAGCAGACCAAACTGATTCACATTTTCTCTCGGGGCACGGACGCTTCGGTTGCGCTCCTCGCGTCCTCTCTTTCAGTCGGCGCGATTTATCACATCGCATCGACGCGCCTCCCTCAAAGGTCCCCTGCGAGAAAATCTTCACCAGTTTGGTCTGTGGTTCATAATATGCAAGATATCATCATCTACATCGTCGTCGGACTCACTACACTTTGGCTTCTGAAGCGTTTCTTTGGCAGGCGCCAGAAATCGATGTGCGGGGGAGCATGCAATTGTCCCTTCAAGTCAAAAAATTGATGTGTGTCATTTTTTTGACTTCCTCTTTCGCCAAAGAGACTGCTTCCACGCCTTTCTTCTTTATTGAACTCCATTAATCTTTATAAAAATCAATGAGTTATGTATTTGCACCGGCGCAAGCCGGCTGGCACAATCTTTGCTTTTTTAGTTCTCTAGCAAGTGGAGACAAGGAGATCTTTATGGGAAGAAACCAAGAACCGGTTCCAAATTTTGCCGAATCGCTGCGTGCTCTCGTTGCTCCTCTCTGCAAATTGCAACCGAGCAAAATCAACATGGTGCATGTGCGAGCGAGCTATGGAAATTACAAAATAACTCTCGGCCAAAACACAGAGCAAGATCCTTCCGTTGAAATTGATGGAGAGATTCATCATCTTTTTCTGACCCCTGGCCGTATTGCTCCAAATCCGACCAATCTTCAGATCGAAAAAAATATGAAAGATACCGTCATTATGCGCGATTTGAGTGTTCATCTTTTGAATCCAGATGGACAGGCCGAGGAACAGAATGATGCAGCGGAAAAAGGGAATCACTCTGTTGAAGCACGTGAAATGATTAATCTTGCCGGAGAACGGGGAGAAGAACTCATTCAAGAAGCCGTGGCCAGTGGAAAACTTTCAAAAGCAGCGTATGAAATCATTCGGCATGATATTTTGACAGCTCTCACCGATCATCCCGAAGACTCGCTCGGAGAAGTTTCCGAGTTTTAATTCGAGGGTTGTTTTTCTTCTCATCTCGATTAAAGAGATACACTCTAAAGGGAGTAACGTAGAGTGAAGAAAACCAACTATCTCCTCACATCCTTTCTTTTTTTTTCGCTTCTTTTTTCTTCTTTTCCTGCAGCAGCAGCGAAAAACGGTGATGTCATCAACCTTTTCCCGACCAATGATAGCGGGCTCTTTTTAAGTATCTATGACAGTCATACCTTTGGTTGGAGAAGTTTTTCCATCAGAACCGTTTGGAATTATGCACCACGTACGCTTGAACTCAACAATACATCAGGTCGACGTGTACGAGGTGTGATCGATGATCTGCTCATCACGGATATTGGGGGGGCCATTGGGATTCTCCCCTGGTGGCATATCGGTTTTAATCAACCTGTCATCCTCTGGCAAACCTATCAAGATCCTTCTCTTCTCACGACAACTGCGCCAAAAGAGAATCGATTTGGGAAACTCGGTGATCCTCGTCTCGATATGAAATTTCGCTTGCTGGAAAATTATAGAACTCCTCTTGGAATTGCCATCATCCCCTTTGTGTATCTCCCTTATGGTGATGAAGAACATTTTTTAGGAAATGGAATGTGGTCTCCAGGCGCCACGTTAGCGCTCGACACTTCTTTGAGAAAGCGACTCTTTTTTGCTTTCAACATTACCTATCGAAATTACGAAAAATTTCAGTATCGAACTGGCGCCAATTCTTTTATCGATGACACGCTCGGTTTCGGCCTGGGATTCCGTATTCAGATGAGCGAAAAACTCGCACTTTTAAGCGAACTTTGGGGTGAAAGCGTCATCAGTTCATTTGCAAAAAACAGTTTGCAGAACCCATCGGAATTTTTAGCAGGATTACGCTATGAACCTTCTCGCAAAAAATCACATCTGGGAATGACGCTCGCTGGCGGAAGATCCATCGTTTCAGGTCTTGGATCTCCTGAATACAGAGTCACCGCTGGCATTGATTATCTTCACTATGCCAGCGCAAAGAAAGAAAAACAAAAAGAGGCGGAGAAAGAGAAAAAGGAGAAGAGAAGAGAAGAGAAAAAAATAATAGAATTTAAGATTGATCAGAAGATTCATTTTTCTTTCGCAAGCGCTTATATCAAAGAAGTCTGGAATCCGGTACTTGAAGAAGTGGCAACATTTCTTCTGAAACATCCTCGACTCAATAAAATGATCGTCGAAGGATACACTGATGTACTGGGACCTCAAAAGTACAATCAGCGACTCTCTGAAGAACGAGCGAAAGCAGTGCGGGATGCTCTTATTGCACGTGGGGTTGAACCAGATCGTCTTGAAGTTATTGGCTTTGGATCGAGCCAACCTCTCGCTGACAATGCGACCGCAGCAGGAAGAGCGCTCAATCGGCGTGTTGAATTTTCTCTTCCGGTGCAGCAACCATAGTCATCCCCGCGAAAGCAGGGATCTCATGTTTTGACTCGAGATTTCCGCTTTCGCGGGAATGACTTTTTGATACCCACAAGCAGTATGAGGAAGAAAAGAAGCATCTGCTTCGAAGAAGCTTTAGTTGAAAGCGAACATCCTCCGCCACCATCAAAGGAGAACTCATCTCCTGGGTTGGTGTTAATAGAACCATAAAGGTCCACTTTATAAACACTACTCGTCGATTTCGTCGTAAAGATTTCATCAATTCCATCTGAATTTGTATCTCTGAGGAAGATACCTGCAAAACATCGATCGCCACTCGACTCACACGGAACTTGGATAATTCCCTTTTCATCATTGACATTCATCGTACTGCTCCACGTCGTTCCTCCCGGGATGACATAGAGAATTCCAGTATCATTATTATGTGTTGGAGCGCCGATCAGCAGATCAATATAGCCGTCACCTGTCACATCTTTAAATGCCAGACTTTGACCAAATCCGTCACTGGCGCTTCCATTACTGATCACCACAGCAGCATCGTCTTCAGAATAGACCGTGCCATCAACGAGAGGACCATTGATAATGTAAACAGCTCCGTTCGTTGTTGCCAAAGCAACGTCTTGATTGCCGTCAGCGTTATAATCTCCAACTGCTGTCGTTTGAATATTTGCATCGGGACTGAGCGATGCATCGACACCAGTGCTTGAAAGCTGGACTTCTCCGGTTAAACTCGACGCTTCATTCAACGCAAAACTCTTGGAGACGGCTACTTTCACCGTAAGCGTGCTTCCCACTTGAAGATTTTTCTTAATGCCTGGATTATCCGGACCAACGAGAAAAGCATTGTTGGTCTTGGTAAAAAGATTTTGGACGACGAGAGAATAAATAGGATTATTGCTGCTTCCAAAAATGAGGCCCGTAAGCACATAGTTCTGGTTGTAGAGATAGATACAACCATTAAATCCGCAACCGGGCGCCGCAATCGCAATATCAATTTCTCCATCACCGTTGATATCGCCTGTCCCGAGATAGGAAGCAAAACCATCACTTTCATTGCGTTCAAGAATCAAGAAGGGGTCAGAGCTTGACGCTGAGAGCACTGCTGGCAGCAAATCACTCTCAAATTTGGAAGATGCTTTTGAAACAGACTTTGAAACTGCAAGATCAGCAAGCTCGCTCAAATCAATCGTCCTTGGAAGATTAGCTAACGTTCCTGTGCTCTCTGTTGCGAGGAAAACCTGCGATCTTCCACTCGGGAATTGAATACCGACCATCATTCTTCCGGTACTGGTTTCATCAATTGTATAACTTGAATATCCTGAGGGAAGTGTCAGCGTCAGGAATCCGATTTCAAGAAAATGAGCTTCACTTCCTCTTATTTGCGTGCGGCGTTCATAGACCGTATATCCTCCAACAGATCCAACCACCATGAGGTTACTCTGGGTCTCTGTTTGAATGCTGACCGCTTCGAGATAACGATTCACTGTCACAACCGCATCGTCAGTTGCTGAGGTACTGCCATCAGTCACCGTGAGGCGTAAGGTAAGTGATCGACTGCGAGCGCTTTGTGAAACCGAAAGCGTTGATGAAGCGGAAGTCGCGCTTCCAAGCGATGCAACTCCGTCAGTATTTCCGCTGATGATCGTCCATGAATAACTGATACTTGAACCTGTTCCACTTCCACTTAACGTAATCGATTCGCCTGCATTCATGCGTCGATCACTTCCGGCACTCGCTGAAACAAGTGTTGATTCTGTATCGTTATCGGTGATCGTTCCGGTTCCCTGACTGTCGTTGATCGTGGCATTGGCATTCACGTTGCTCAAGTTGATGACAAAGGTCTCATCGCTTTCGGTCGTGCTATCGTCAGTTGTCGAAACGGAAACCGTCTTGCTCGTTTCCAGTGCAGCGAATGTCAGCGTTCCACTATTTGCAGTGTAATCAGAACTTGTTGTGGCAGTTCCATTGGCAGTGGCATAGTCAACCGTAATTGTTTGCGTGCTGGCACGATTCAACAACACCGTAAATTGAAGAGTGTTGCCCTCTGTTGCAGAGACATCATCGATGGTGATTCTCGGCTTAGGTCCAGATGTATCATTATTCGTTAATGTGCCAGTCCCCTGGCTATCGCTGATCGTGGCATTGGCATTCACGTTGCTCAAGTTGACGACAAAGGTCTCATCAATTTCATTGAGACTATCATCAGCTGTCGTTACAGAGATCGTCTTACTGGTTTCCAACGCTGCAAACGTCACTGTTCCACTGGTCGCAGTGTAATCGGAACTGGAGGAGGCTGTCTCGTTCGCGGTGGCATAGTCAACCGTAATCGTTTGAATGCTGGCATGATTCAATGACACAGTAAATTGAAAGGTATTCCCCTCTGTTGCAGAAACATTGTCGATGCTGATCGTCGGAATTGAACCACTATCCGTGATCGTACCAGTTCCCTGACTGTCGCTGATCGTGGCATTGGCATTCACGTTGCTCAAGTTGATGACAAAGGTCTCATCGCCTTCGGTCGTGCTGTCGCTGGCGGTGGAAACATCGACCGTCTTCGTGGTCTGCCCTGCTGTGAATGTCAATGTCCCGCTTGTCGCAGTGTAATCAGAATCTGCAGTCGTCGCTGTCCCATTGGCGGTGGCATAGTCGACGGTGATCGTCTGAGAACTTGCGTTGCTCAACGAGACCGTAAATTGAATACTACTCCCCTCCACCGCAGAAACATCGTTGACGCTGATGCCTGGAGTACTATCGTCATCGGTAATCGTCACCGTATGTAGGGTCGGACTAATCGCAACAGCATTGGTGGGAGTTCCCATTGTCAGAATGACGGTTTCATCACTCTCATCGATCGTATCTGCTGTTACGGTAAAAGTTGTAGTCCCGGTAGAAACATTATCCGCACTCAAAATTGTAATATTGCCATCGGCGAGATTATGGTCTGTTCCGCTCGCCGTTGCACTTCCACTGACCGTGAACGGGATCGTGACATCTGAAGAGGGAACTTCAGGAAGGGTAGCAGTCACCGTCACCGTCCCTACTGCTTCAGCTACACTCTGCGATGATGCAGAGAAAGAGACACCGGGATCTACGGTAATATCGGTTACATTTCCGGAATGATAACTATTGGTCGTCGTAATCGTTCCACCAACACCATCAGCATCCTTTAAATCGCAATAGTCCATGGTGTTATTACTTCCTTGATCGATCCCAAATTGGGTTCCTGCAACACTGGAACGAAGTGCCAGATAGGCGCCAGAGGCACCTTGAAAGGTCATGTTGTTTGTAATCGTCACTGTTTTGCTTGCTTCTATGGTAAGGGTATCAGCCGTATTCACACTTTTTGAAAAATTATAAAATGTGGGAGAGCCATTAATGGCTTGATTTGTTCCATCCAGGGTAACCGTACATGTGCGTCTATTGAACACCCCTCCGGAAGTAAACGTAAAATCTCCACCAACCGTAATATCGTAACAAGTTGGAGTTCCTGCCTCCAAAGTTCCGTCAGCACTGATGGAAAGATCGTCGTTAATATCAATGGCAGCTGCTAAGGTGGCTGACGCATCTTCAATATCCACGTCATTGAACGACATACTACTGGCAGGAGCATTCACGATCATATTACGGAAGACGATTTTCGCATTGGCAGTATGAGCAACAGTTCCGGCGGTATGTGTAAAATTCTTGGTCACGCGCAATGTGCCGTCAAACGTAAGTGTTCCGCCAGTTTTGTTGATCACGATCTCCGTCGTGGTTCCACTCGACGTGCTGTGATTTCCCGTACAGGTTTGATTGTTATCGCCAGTAAAAGTAATTTTACCGTTCGGAAAATCTGTAAACCCACTTTCAAAAGAAACATCTCCCTGTGCTTCAACCCCTGAGCCTGAGTTTCCACTCTGGAGTTTTCCAGAAGTCAACGTTGTGGTTGCTGTCACAATAAGCGTATCGTCATTTGCCACCGTAAGGTTTGCGAAAGCATTTTTTGCGACCGTAAAATTTTTCATCGTAAATGACGTGCTCACATCGATCGTTGACGAGCTTCCCGTGAACTTCAGCGTCGCCGCATCAGCATCCAATGTATTTGCGCCAAGGGTAAAATTCCCTGAAGTCGTGAACGTCGTTGTTCCGATATCAAGAACGCCGGTGTAGTTTGTCGTCGTTAATGAACTCACAGTGGTATTGGACGAAAGCGTACAATTTCCCGTTCCACTTGCATCAAACGTGACCGCATCAGAACTTCCTGGAACGGAACCTGTTGTCAGTTTTGATCCACCGCTCGTACCGGACCAACAGGCCAGCTCACTCCACAGACCAGTACATGCAGAATCACCATCAGCAGTATCGTAAATCCAAAAACGAGACGCAGCATGCGCTTCGGAGATAAGAGCCCAGGAAAAAATCAGAACGGGGATGAAGTATTTGAGTGCGTATTTCTTCACGACTTTTCCTCCACCAACATTGTACCGCAACTTATGTGCCAGCTTAGAGGGAAATTTTTTACTATAACTACATGATATTATTTATATTTTTAAATTCCCCTCTTTCTCAAAATGGGAGAAAAAAGGGGCAAAAAGTCAAAAAAATGACGCTTTTCAGGAGTATAACAAAAAACTTTCGACATGCATGTAAAAACTTATGCTATTCCAAGCTCTTTGAGCTGTTTCGCGGAGACCTGCGATGGAGCATCGCACATGAGATCAGAAGCGCTTGTGGTTTTGGGAAAGGCGATCACATCGCGAATATTTTCCGTTCCCGTGAGAAGCATGATCAGACGATCAAACCCCAAAGCAATGCCACCATGTGGAGGGGCTCCCATTTGTAAGGCTTCGAGCAAAAAACCAAATTTTTGCTGCGCCTCTTCTTTACCAATACCGAGCAAGCGAAAGACTTGATCTTGAATCTGCTGGTGATGAATTCGAATCGAACCCCCACCGATTTCAGAACCGTTGAGCACAATATCATACGCGAGCGCGCGAACTCGCCCAGGATCGTTTTCCAAAAATGGAAAATCTTCTATATGCGGCGAAGTAAAGGGATGATGCACTGCCACAAACCTTTTTTCCTCTTCGCTCCAATCAAAAAGAGGAAAATCATAGACCCACAAAAAATCAGGCTGCACCTTTTCTAGGAAACCTTGTCTCTTTCCAAGGTGCAAGCGAACTGCTCCAAGCGCTGCATTCGCAACAGATGCTTTATCAGCGACAAACAAGAGAAGATCTCCTTCTTTGATTGAACAGATTTTTGTCAGCGGCGCTTTTTCTTGCTCCAAAAATTTTGCAATCGCTCCCTTCCATTCTTTCTCTGCTTTAATCCACGCAAGTCCTTTTGCTCCATGTGTTTTTGCAACTGCTTCGAGATCATCAATCTCTTTTCGAGAAAGGTCCTGCGCACCGCAGTTAAGAACTTTTACAATCCCTTGGTTTTCAACCACAGAGGCAAATGTTTTGAACGAGGCATTCCGAAAAATCTCTGTCACATTCTGCAACTCCCACGGAATGCGACGATCAGGACGATCATTGCCGTAACGTTCCATAGCGTCAGCATAACGAAGTCGATCAAATTGTTTCGGAATTTCAACAGCGCAAATTTCTTGAAAAAGGGTACGCAATACCTTCTCAATCAATGCAAAAACAGTTTCCTGTGTTGGGAATGAAATCTCAATATCGACTTGCGTAAATTCCGGTTGGCGATCCGCACGAAGATCCTCATCGCGAAAACATTTGACGATTTGAAAATAGCGATCAAATCCCGCAACCATCAAAAGCTGTTTGAACAATTGCGGTGACTGTGGAAGCGCATAAAATTTTCCCTTCGCAATGCGCGAGGGGACAAGATAGTCGCGCGCTCCTTCAGGTGTCGATTTCGTGAGAACCGGTGTTTCGATTTCCAGAAAATTTTCTTCCGAAAGAACACGACGGACAATTTGTGCTGCTCGGTGTCGAGTGATCAATTGCCGTTGAAGAACCGGACGACGAAGATCGAGATAACGATATTTGAGTCGCAACTCTTCTGAAGCTGTCGTGTCGTTTTCAATCAGAAAAGGGAGCGGCTTCGCGGTGTTCAATATTTCAATCGATGAGACTTCGACTTCAATCTCACCGGTCGCAAATGCTTTATTGACTTGATCGTCAGGACGCTTCTGAACCACCCCTTCGACTTCGATCACATATTCATAACGAAGGTCATGCGCACGCTTCATCGTTTCTTTCTCAACGGTATCAGGGTTCAGCACTACTTGCGTAATCCCATAACGATCGCGAAGCTGCAGAAAAATAAGCCCTCCAAGATCGCGACGTGCATGGATCCAACCTTGAAGAATCACTTTTTTCTTTGTCTCATTTTTGGTCAACTCACCACATGTGTGTGTACGCTGTTTCATGAAAGCTCCGCTAAAAACTATGGACCAAAGTGGTGAAGATTTTCTCGCAGGGGGCCTTTGACTGAGGCGCGTCGATGCAGTTTGATAAATCGCGCCGATGGAAACAGAAGACGCGAGGAGCGTAATCGAAGCGTCTGTACCCCGAGAGAAAATGTGAACCAGTTTGGTCAATTAATTCCATAGATTTTCTAAATCAGAAAGTTTGACTTCCTTCTGCTCTTTGGTCACCAGATTTCGAACGATCACACTCTGTTTTGCAATTTCATCATCACCCACAATGATCACCATTTCAGCTCCTGATTTATCAGCACGTTTCATGAGACTCTTCAGCGATTTCGGTTCATAATCCCATTCAACGTGAATTCCCTTTTGGCGCAGTGACTGAATTTTTGGGGACATCACTTCAATGGCCTTCTCACTCATCGCCGCCACATAGGCCTTGCAGCCTTTCTGGGTAAAGTTTGATTGTAGTGACTGCAGAAGCAAGATGAGTCTTTCAATTCCAATCGCAAATCCGACTGCTGGAATATCAGGCCCACCAAGATCACGCACAAGACCGTCATAGCGACCGCCGGCAGCTACTGCATTTTGCGCACCGAGTTGATCGGTCGTAAACTCAAAGGCAGTCCGTGTATAGTAATCGAGTCCTCTCACGATTCGTTCATTCACCACATATTTCACATTGAGCAATGTCAGATATTTTTGAACGGCCTCAAAATGCTCACGATCTTCGACAGAAAGAAATTCAGCAAAACGGGGAGCATTTTTTAAAATGTGTTGGGTCGACTCCACTTTACTATCGAAAATACGAAGTGGATTTCGATGCAAACGTTTTTGAGAATCTTCGTCAAGTTTCCGTCGATAGGGTTCAAGATAGGATAAAAGCTTCTCGATATATTTCTTCCGCGATGATTCTGATCCGATCGAATTGATCTCAAGCGTTATATGTTCCAATTTCATGCGATCAAAAAAATGCGAAAGCATGGCCATCACTTCAGCATCGGAAGAAGGATGCGAAGGGCCGAGCAACTCAGCACCAAGTTGATAAAACTGTCGTTGTCTCCCTTTTTGCGGACGTTCGTAACGAAACATCGGACCAAAATACCAGTACCGTGAAATCGGCTCGAGTCCATGGACGTTTGCGTTGATATAAGCGCGCACCACAGAAGCCGTCCCTTCGGGACGAAGCGTCACTTCATGTCCACCTTTATCGACAAAATCATACATCTCTTTGGACACAATATCGGTCGACTCTCCAACGCTTCGTTTGAAGAGAGCCAGAGGCTCGAGAATGGGAGTGACAATCTCGTCATATCCATACGACGAAAAAACAGCTTGCGCCGTTTCAATGACTTTTCTCCAAAGATGACTCTCAGGAGGAAGAATGTCTTCCATCCCGCGGAGGATTTCGACTTTGTTTCCGTGGTTCTTCATAAGAACGAGGAGATGTAACAGAGCGGAAAAGGAGCGTCAATTGTTGGCTGCGACAAGACGAAGGTCTTCAGCCACACTCATAATGATGTCAGGAGTCAGAGGAAAAGAGGCTTTTCGGATATATCCTTCGAAGAGGGCATTATCACAGATGACATTCACGAGACGCGGAATCCCTTTCGAAAAAGAAAAGATAGCAGCAAGAGCCGCTCCAGAAAATATTTCTCGACTCGCACCCGCATGCTGCAAACGAAAACGAATATAGTCGACCATGACATTTTGAGGAAATGGTTTGAGTTCACATCGAACGGCTGTTCGTTGTGCGAGCGCTGGCTCCAAAGCAATCACTTGATCGAGCTCCGGCATTCCAAAAAAAACAAAGGAGATTAATTTTTGTTCTGGAAGTTCAAGATTGAGTAAGCCTCGAATTTCTTCAAGCAAATCTTGCGTGCGAAGCATATGCGCTTCATCAATCAGAACTGCAGCGCGCTTTCCGGTCTCGGCAATTTCTTCTAAACGACGATACAAGCGCGTCATGATATCGACCTTTTTTTCATCTTCTTTAACTTCAATTCCAAATTGCGCTGCGATTCTTCGCACAAGCCAATTGCTATCGACATCGCTATGGAGCACCACAAGCAGAGAGACTTCATATTCTTCTTCCGGAAGACTTTCAAAAAGACGACGCGCCAAGAGCGATTTTCCCGTCCCAACAGGACCGGTCAGAAGCGCTAAGCCCTTCATCGCTTGAATCGCTCGATGAAGATGAAGATAGGCGCGATCATGCTGCTCATTGTTATAATAAAAATCGGTCAACGGCATGATGGAGAAAGGTTCTTTTTTCAATCCATAATATTCAAGATGACTCATGGGATCCTCTCGTTAAACAAAGGAAGCTTTCTTTTTGGATTTTGGAAACGGTGGCGTATCTTGCTTCGGTTTTTCTTCTTTTTTTTGAACTTTTTTTTCGCCGCGCAAATCTTCAATGCGCTGCACAAGAAAAGGATCGGGTTTCCCTTGCGTTTGAAGCGCTTCGTACAACTCCAGCGCTCTGCGGCGCTCTTCGTCAGCTTCTTTTTCCAACCCCATCTGTTCATACATGTTCATCAGTCGAAAAGCTGCATCAGCTTCGTGTGTCTCATTTTTTGGAGCTGCAACGGACGGAGGTGGCGGAGGAAGCGATGAAGGGACAACGCCCTTTTCCGCTAATCGTTTTTGGATTTTTTCACGACGGATTTTTTGCGCCTCTTCTTCTTGAACACGACGCGTTTCATCTTCTCGTCGGCGAAGTGAGACTTCACGTTTTCGTTCTTCTTCTTCTCTCTCTTTTAATTCTTCATCAAGTTCTTTCCGTCGCTTCAGCGCCCACGCTTCGGCGCGAGCAAAAGCATCAGGACCCAAGAGACTTATCTTTGTTCGCACTTCTTCTTTTTCTCCTGGAATATATACCAAAATTTCAGCATACGCTCTCAGCGCTCCTTCAACATCTCCATTTTCCTGATAGAGTTCTGCCAGAGAAAAATATTTGCTCTTTGCGGTATCAAATTGATTGAGAGAGGCATAGATTTCAGCCTGCATTCCTAAAAGTTCGGGGTCATACGGAGTCAGATCTTCGGCAGCATCCAGCCACTTGAGCGCTCTCTTTTTATCCCCCTCAACATACGCATATCGAATAAGTCTCTCGATCAGAAACGTTCGATCGGGACGATGTGAAAGAATCTTTTCGTAAAGTTCGATCAGTTTCTTTTCTCGTCCCCCTCTTTTTTCCAGAGCTTTTGCAAGCTCTTCAAATTGATCAAGGGCTTGTTCTGTTTTCCCCACACTTTGATAAAATTCTGCAAGTCGAGTCCGCGATGCAATGTCATCAGGATGCAACTGAACAATTTTTTCTCGAATTTCGAGTGAACGTTCTCGATCGCCACGACGATCTAAAGCATTTGCCACAATGTCATATTGCCGAACAGCGTCTCCAAGAATCCCCATACGCTCATACAGTTTCGCAAGTTCTTCGTTGATCTCAATCAATGACGGATTTAAACGCAAAATTTGTTTATAGACCGTGACGGCTTTGAGATAAAAACCTTCATCAGTATATTGCAATGCTACTTCTCGATAAAGTTTGATCGCTTGTTCACTCTGTTTTTGTTTTGTGTAGAGTTCTGCAATCCGAATTTTGACGCGCAAATCTTTCACATCTGAGAAAAGAATTTTCTCATATTCACGAATAGCCTTATCAATCTTTCCCTCATCGACAAAAGCTTGAGCCTGTTCAAGCAATTTTTCTTTATTGAGAATGGTCGTCACGTCTCTCGCCTCATTTCGATAGCTCGATTAATCTCTTTTCTGCTTCATGATTATGAGGGTCGCGGCGAAGAATGGATTCAAAAATTTTCCGCGCTTTGTCAGCATGTCCTTGAGCTTGGAAAATTTCTGCCATCGTAATGGTCTCCCAATTTTCCGGAAGTTTCTCTTCATGTTTTTCTTCTTGGATTTTGGACTCTTTGATTTTCTGATGAAGAATCAAAGCTTGCTGATGGCCTGGATGATTTGCGAGAATGGTCTGAACTTCTTCTTCTGCCTCTTCCCAATTTCCGCGCGCAATATGGACCCTTGCCAGAAGCAACTTCGCGCTGAGACACTGAGGATGATGACGCAACCCTTCCCGACATACCTTTAAGGCATCGTCCAAAAGATGATAGCGGAGAAAAAAATCAGCAATGGCGACAAAAACAATGGATTGAGGATCGCGTTGCCATTGATGGTAATAGCGCAAAAAGAGAGGATTGTTCAAAAGATCTGGATGCATTGATCTGATATCAAAGATTTTTCTTCAAGGATCAAGATTTAAATGACTGGCTTTGGAAAAACCTTTTCTTTGTCCGTGAGTTTGAGACCAAGCGCGAGCAAAATTTTACGCATCGTATCCATGCGACACGACATCCCATGTTCAATGCGATCAATCGTGAGAGAAGAGATGCCGGCTTTACGAGCAAGCTCCGCTTTACTCATTAAGAGTTCTTCACGAAACTGACGAACATTATTTCCTATCGACTCTTTGCTTTTCACATTCTTCTCCTGAATCTGTATGACGGCTTTCATGAAGCGGGATATAGACTCAGAAATGCAAAGAGCGTCAAGGCTTTTCTTAAATTATATTAAAATATATATAATTTTTAATCTTTTATATATAAAAGATCAGCTTTAAAAAAGGCTGAGGTACCAGGAAACCATTTGAGGACCAATGAAGAGATAGATGATACCGGCAAAAGCAATAAAAGGACCAAAAGGGAGTTGATATTGAAATCCTTTGCGAAAGAAAATCATCAACACGATACCAATCAAAAGTCCTAAGACAGAACTGAGAAGCATGATGAAAAGAGTTGCTTGCCATCCAAAAAAAGCGCCGAGCATGGCCATTAACTTTACATCCCCTCCTCCAAGGCCCTCCCGCTTTTTTATTTTTTCATAGGCAAACGCGATGAGGAAAAGAGTTCCTCCTCCTACAAGAATACCAATGACACCATCCATCAATGCAGAAAGATGAGTACCTTCAGGTGCAAGAAGAAGACGCACGATCAAACCGACCACAATTCCCGGCAAGGAAATGGAGTCAGGAATGATAAGATGTTTCAGATCAATAAAAGAGATGACCATAAGAGGAGCGATGAAAAAAAGAAAATAGAGGAGATAGGAGAGAATATCGCGAAACCACCACCAGGTCAGAAGAGAAAAAAAGATCGTGAACAGTTCAACCAAAGGATATTGCCATGAAATGGCTGCGTGACAATGACGACATTTGGCTCGGAGAAAGAAAAAGCTGAAAAGAGGAATATTTTCGTACCACGAGAGGGAGTGGCGACAGTTGGCACAGTGCGAACCGGGGAAAATAATCGATTCACCTTGAGGTAAACGCGAAATACAGACATTCAAAAAACTTCCGACAATAGCGCCGAGCACGCCGACAACAATCCAAAGGTAAATTTCTGGGAGAAAATGCATTGAACATCTTTAACATAGAAAACAGTTGATGACTATAGATTAGCCAAACTGATTTCGCATTTTTTCTCGGGGTACAGCGGCTTCGGTTACGCTCCTCGCCGCTTCTGTTTCCGTCGGCGCGATTTATTATATTGCATCGACGCGCCTCCCTCAAATGCCCCCTGCGAAAAAATCCTTATCAGTCTGGCTTTATCATTGTCAGTTCTTTTCCCCTATGTTAGCCCCGCATGCATCTATGAAAAAAGAGCTTATCGAACATGTGCGCCAACTTTCTCGCCTTCGTTTTTCCAAAGAAGTCGAAGAACGCCTCGTGAAAAAAGTAACAGCAATCATGGGCTATGTCGAACGCCTCAATGAATTAAATACCGAACATATTGAACCAACCTCACATGCGATGATCTCCTCTGGCCCCTCTTCGGGAAATCTTCGTGAGGATCGCGTGATTCTCTCCACACTTGCATCAGACATTTTATCTGTCGCCCCAGAGCGGGACGGCGCTTCTATTCAAGTTCCCAAGGTAATCGATTCATGAATGAACTCACTTCTCTGACACTTCATGAAACGCATGACCTTCTCACCAAAGGTGAAATCTCTTCCGTTGAATTGACGAAGCAATATTTTTCGAGAATCGAAAAATATGACACCACACTCCACTGCTATCTTACATTATCTGCGGAAGCAGCACTCCAGCAAGCAGAAGCATCTGATCAACGTCTCAAAAGGAAAAGAGAGCTGACCCCCTTCACCGGAATCCCCCTCGGTCTCAAAGATATTTTCGTCACCAAAGGGATTCGCACCACTTGTGCTTCAAAAATTTTAGAGAACTATGTTCCCCCCTATTCTGGAACGATTGTTGAAAAACTCGATCAGGCAGGAGCTATCCTCCTGGGAAAATTGAATATGGACGAGTTTGCCATGGGATCATCAAATGAACACTCGGCCTTTGGAACTACGTTGAATCCATGGAACCCCTTCGTTATTCCAGGAGGATCCAGTGGCGGCAGCGCTGCTGCGGTCGCTGCAGATCTCTGCACGGCTTCTCTCGGTACTGACACTGGTGGTTCCATTCGTCAGCCCGCGGCAATGTGCGGTATTGTGGGACTGAAACCGACCTATGGTCGCGTCTCGCGTTACGGCATTATCGCGTTTGCGTCATCTCTTGATCAACTTGGTCCTATGACTAAAGATGTCACGGATGCAGCACTCATGATGAATCTGATTGCAGGGAGAGATGAACGCGATGCGACATCTCTTGATGCTCCGGTTCCAGATTATACGAAAAATCTTTCCCAAGGGATCAAAGGAATGCGCCTTGGCATTCCGAAAGAATATTTTGTGAAAGGAATTGATCCTGAAGTCGAAGCAGCTGTAAAAGCAGCCATTCAACAACTTTCTGAACTCGGTGCAAGCATTGAAGAGGTGACACTTCCGCATACCGAGTACGCAATTCCTGCCTACTATATTATTGCTCCTGCTGAAGCCTCTTCGAATCTCGCGCGCTACGATGGCGTTCGATATGGAGTGCGGAGCAACGAAGCACACGACCTTCTCGAACTTTACGAAAAAACGCGCTCTGAAGCTTTTGGTCCAGAAGTCACGCTTCGCATTATGATCGGGACGTACGTCCTTTCATCCGGTTATTATGATGCCTATTATCGTAAGGCGCAGAAAGTTCGGACTCTTATTGCGCAGGATTTTACAAACGTCTTTCAACAGGTCGATGCGCTGGTGACGCCAACAGCACCGACGGCTGCATTTAAAATTGGAGAAAAAACAGAAGATCCACTAAAAATGTATCTCAATGATATCTTTACCTGTCCGGTGAATCTTGCGGGACTTCCGGCAATATCGGTACCATGTGGTTTTACCAACGCGAAGCTCCCGATCGGACTTCAATTGATTGGAAAACCTCTTGATGAAGCAACCCTGCTCCGCGTTGCATATACGTATGAACAATCAACGCCGTGGCATAAACAAAAACCGACGCTATGACCAATGACTCTTCCAAACTGGTTCACATTTTCTCTCGGGGTACAGACGCTTCGGTTACGCTCCTCGCGTCTTCTGTTTCCATCGGCGCGATTGATCGAATTGCATTGACGCGCCTCAGTCAAATGCCCCCTGCGAGAAAATCTTCACCAGTTTGGTCCATCGTCAATAGTCCATGGTCAATGGTCGATTGTTTATGACAACTTACGAAGCCATCATTGGATTAGAAGTCCACGCTCAGCTCAAAACAGCGAGCAAAATGTTTTGTGGCTGTGCCACTTCATTTGGGAATCCACCTAATAGCAACATTTGCCCGGTGTGCATGGCACATCCAGGCACTCTTCCGACGGTGAATAAACGAGCTATTGAAATGGCAATCAAAGCAGGACTTGCTGTTGGATCCAATATCCAGGAAAAGAGCATCTTCGCTCGAAAAAATTATTTTTATCCTGATCTCAGCAAAGGTTATCAAATTTCCCAATATGAGTTCCCTCTTTGCCTCGGCGGGGCTATCGCGCTTTCCACTAAAACTGTCTCTATCATTCGCATTCATCTCGAAGAAGACGCGGGAAAACTGACGCATGATCTTGGCCATCCCGATAAAAGTCATGTCGATTTTAATCGGTGTGGCGCTCCCCTGATCGAAATCGTCTCTGGGCCTGACATGCGCACGCCAGAAGAGGCGGGAGAATATTTACGAAAACTCCGCACGCTTCTTGTCTATCTCGATGTCTGTGAAGGCAATATGCAAGAAGGGAACTTGCGTTGCGATGCCAATGTTTCAATTCGTCCACTCGGAGAAGAAAAATTTGGAACTCGAACTGAAATGAAAAATTTAAATTCCTTTCGTGCTGTAGAACGCAGCATTGCCCATGAAATTGGACGCCAAACACAAATGATTCAAGAAGGAAAAAAAATTATCCAAGAGACACGTCTTTGGGATGAACAAGCTGGCGTCACAAAACCGATGCGGGGAAAAGAAGAGGCGCACGACTATCGTTATTTTCCTGACCCCGATCTTTTACCTCTTATCGTCGAAAAATCGTGGATAGAAAACGTGCGCAGCACTCTGCCCGAACTTCCAGATGCAAAACAAAAACGTTTTGTCACAGATTACGGCATTCCTGAATATGATGCCGAAGTGCTCACCGCAGAAAAGGAATTGGCACATTATTATGAAGCCTGCATCGCTGTTCATGCTTCCCCAAAAATGATTTCAAATTGGATGATGACCGAACTGCTGCGAGAGCTAAAAAACGAAAATATTTCCATTACGAAATGCAAGATCACACCAGAACAGCTCGCCACTCTTGTGAAACTGATCGATGAAGGAACGATTTCGGGGAAAATTGCGAAAGATGTTTTCGCGGAGATGTACAGATCGGGGAAAGATCCGACGAAAATTATCGAAGAAAAAGGATTGAAACTGGTAAGCGACACCGGAGAACTGGAATCAATTATTGAACGTGTCCTTGCGAACAACACAAAACAAGTGGAACAATATCGCTCCGGAAAAACCGCTGTCTTCGGCTTCCTCGTCGGTCAAGTCATGAAGGAAACCAAAGGCCAAGCAAATCCAAATGTGGTGAATGACTTGTTGAAAAGGAAATTAGCATGAACCTTATCAAAACTCTTCAATGGAAAGATGACAAAGTGATTTTACTCGATCAGCGGAAGCTCCCGCATGAAGAAATTTATGTGGTCTGTGAAGATTATGAAAGTGTGGCACAAGCCATTGAACAGATGATCGTACGTGGCGCCCCTGCAATCGGCGTTGCAGCGGCCATGGGAGTAGCACTTGGTGCCATGGGGATCGGCGTTTTATCGAAAGAAATCTTCTTTCAAAAATTAAGCGGGATTTGTGAACGACTCACAAAAACGCGACCAACCGCAATCAATCTTTTTTGGGGTATCGAACGAATGAGAGCTATCGCTCTTTCTTTATCAGATCCTTCCATCGATCAACTCATTTTGGCACTCAAAAATGAAGCGCTGAAAATTTATCACGAAGATATTGAATCGGGTCAGCGCATTGGAAAATTTGGGGCTTCACTTCTGCATGATGGAGATACGGTGCTCACGCATTGCAATGCCGGCGGACTTGCAACAGCCGGCTATGGAACTGCACTCGGAGTCATCTATGCCGCAGCTGATGCCGGAAAAACAATTCATGTGATTGCTGATGAAACCCGACCTCGTTTACAAGGGGCAAGCCTCACCGCATGGGAACTTCAGAAACATGGCATTGATGTCACGGTCATTAGTGACAACATGGCCGCAAGTCTCATGCGTGCGAAAAAAATCGACAACGTGATTGTGGGTGCTGATCGCATCGCCGCAAATGGGGATACAGCGAATAAAATCGGAACCTATGGTGTGGCGGTGCTTGCGTCTTATCACAAAATTCCTTTTTATGTAGCTGCCCCTTTTTCGACGATTGACCTGACAATCTCTGACGGATCACAAATACCGATTGAAGAACGTGATCATCGCGAAGTAACCCATATTGGACACACACAAATTACTCCAACGCTTGTGAATGTGATCAATCCATCATTTGATGTCACTCCTCACACACTCATTACTGCAATCATCACTGACCGTGGAATTGTAGAAGCACCATATCAAGAAACAATAAGAAACATCTGAACTGGTCGCAAATTGTGACCGGTTAAGCAAAATTAAGTTGCATCAGGACAAGTGTTTTTGTAGCTATTTCGTGCGCCAGACTTCGGTTTTTTCCCGAAGCTGGCGTTTTTTGTTTTGAAGTTCAAAAAACATATATTTTTCAATTAGTTACAATCTTGATATCGCAAACTGCGATACCAAGTTGGGAGGAACAATGAAAAATACCAGCCTGATTCCAATCAATGTCATTGCAAATCAAATCTACCTGATCCGCGGCACGAAAGTAATGTTGGATAAAGATTTAGCCAAACTTTATGGTGTAAAAACATTTCACCTCAATGAGGCAGTAAAGCGTAATATGGAACGCTTCCCCCTCAATTTTATGTTTCGGCTTACAGAAGCGGAGTTTGGAGAAATACGCGGTTCCGGATGGGGCGGCAGACGCACTCTTCCATACGCATTCACCGAACAAGGGGTTTCAATGCTTTCGAGTGTTCTTCGGAGTAAACGAGCAATTCAGGTCAACATTGCGATTATGAACACTTTCGTTCGATTACGACAAATGATTGCATCCCACGAAGATATTGTTCATAAAATCGATGCCATGGAGAAAAAATACGATTCGCAATTTAAAGTTGTTTTTGATGCTCTTCGTCAGATGATGCTTCCAGCAAAAACGAAAGACAAATCGATTGGATTTGAGTTGAAGAAAAAAGAGCAAAAACAAAACCCGCTACGGGTGAGGTAGCGGGCTCGAGGAAAAGGAGAGGATATGATCCTCCCGAGGATTTCGTTAGTTCATCGATTCTTTTTGCTTCACGAGATACAAAACATTTTGCGGCTTTCGTCCTGCAACCACTTTGACCGGCGCTTGATCATTCGGCGTAGTTAAAATGTGATACAAAAGATGTTTCGCTTTCTGGTGCGCGTACGGAATATAAATACCGCCACAGGAAAGAATGAGTGGATTTTTGGTGGAAAGTTCTTTTGAGTCTTGATCCATCACCTCTTTGAGAATCAACTCTCCACATCCTTGCTTTGCCTCTTGATCCCGTTTCATGTTTCCCCCTTGGGCACAATGCCAAGAAGAGCAAAGAATATGCCAAGAGAGAAAGAGAACTCCTTCGATCACAAACCTACTGAATTTTCAGGATAATTTTCTCTTTTATCGCGAAGTTCTTAAAAGAGAATTGACGAAGCGTGTGATTTCCAACCCAGAAACGTCAATCCTTCGACTTACTCAGGATGAACTCGTCGCTTTGTCGGTGAGCATTTTTCGGGTCCGTTGCTTGCGGTGAGTTTTGAGTCCAAAGCGATGAGCTTCGTCCCGAATCCGCATCAAATACAAAAGTTCTTTACTCCCTTTCTTGAACGTCACCGGATTTTTTCGCAGAGGAATATAAATCTGATCGCTTTCTCTCTCCTCTTTTGCTTTGGCAATAGCCGCAACCGAAAGTCCTGTCACGCCAATCTCTTCCAACGCACGAAGCGCAACAGCAAGTTGTCCTTTGCCACCATCAATAAGAAGAATATCTGGAAATGGTAGGGACAGGCCACTCGCCTCTACACCAAATCGGCGTTTCAGCACTTCCATCATCATCCCATAGTCATCCGGAGTATTGAGACTGCGGATCGTGTAGAGACGATAGCGATTTTTTTGAGGCTCTCCATCCACAAAACAGACAAGAGAACCGACTGCTTCGCGTCCTGAAAGATTGGAAATATCGACACACTCCACAACACGAGGGATGTTTGAAAGCCCCAATTTTTGTGCAAGTTGCGAAAGAATCTCTTCGATCCCCTCTTTTTTCTCGCGCAACCGCTTGAGTTCTTCCTGAGCATTTCTTTCAGCGAGGAGCACCATATCGCGCTTGAGTCCGCGCTTCGGCGTTATCAGTCGCACAGCTCTTCCACTTTTTTCTCTCAAAAGTTCTTCTCCAGCCTGTTGGCCTTCGAAAGAAAAGGGAATCAGAATTTCCGGGGGAATGTCAGAACGCTTCAAATAATGTTGGACCAAAAAATCAGAGAGAAGATCGTCGTCTTCGCTTTTGATATGGTGAAAACGATACTGCAAGCGATCAAGCAAAGCTCCATGACGAACCATCAAAAGACAAAGCGAAACATCATCTCCGACTCTTGCAAAAGAGATTGCATCGTAATCTCCACCGCCGTGCACGACCACCTTCTGTTTTGCGTTCAGTCCTTCGAGAAGAAACAGAGCATCGCGCATCCGTGCTGCTTCTTCAAAATGAGCTTGGAGCGAAGCTTCATCCATTCTCTCTTTCAGACGATGCAGTAACTCACGACTTCTGCCACGCAAAAAAAGGACGGCGTCCTCTACTTGATGGGCATACGCTTCCTTTGAAACCAATTTCACACAGGGAGCAGTGCAACGGCCGATATCATATTTTAAACAGGGACGAACACGATTGGAAAACTCACGATCGGTACACGTTCGCACACGGAAAAAACGGGTGATCTGATCAACCGCTTCTCGCGCGCCAGCGGCAGATGCGTACGGTCCAAAATAACTCGCTCCATCTTTGATCACGCGACGAGTCGTCGCAATTCCGGGAGAAGAATGTTCGAGACCGATACGAATACTGATGTAATTTTTGTCATCGCGAAGATCGATGTTGTAATGAGGCCGATGTTGCTTAATCAGCGTATTTTCAAGGAGCAGCGCCTCTTTTTCTGTATCCGTCACGATAAATTCGAGCTGCGAAGCTTTTTTGAGAAGAAACGAAATTTGAGTGCGATCATCTTTTCCAAAAAAATAAGCCTGAATTCTTTTTTTGAGATTCTTCGCCTTCCCCACATAGAGCATCTCGTTTTTCTTCCCTTTAAAAAGATAAACTCCCGGAGATGTCGGAAAGGTGCGGGCTTGTTCTGTGAGAGACTTCATCGAGATGAGGCAATATAAGAACGTAAATATTCTTTTGCTTCAGAAGTTGCTTCGGGAAGCAAGCGTCCTTTGGCAAGTGAAGCCGCAAGCGCTGATGAAAAACGGCACCCTGTTCCTCGCGGGTTTTTTCCTGGGATACGTGCTGCAGAAAAAGGGAGAAATTGTTGACCATCGTAGAGCATATCCACAGCATCACCTTGCAGATGTCCCCCCTTAATTAAAATCGCAAGAGCAGGAGCGTTCTGAGAACGAAATTGCATGACATGATCATAGATCACTTTTGCTGCTGTACGCATTGTTTCAAGGTTTGCGACTTGCATTCCTGCAAGCGCAGAGGCTTCCGACAAATTAGGCGTAATGACGGTTGCCAGGGGAAAAAGTTCTTGTCGATAAAAAGCAGTTGCCTTGCTTTCAAGAAGAGCAATGCCCGAAGAGGAATGTAATATCGGATCAAGAATCACATGCGATGTTTTCAACTGTTTTAAAAACCAACTGATCACACGAATATTCGCCTGCGTTGCCACCATTCCGATCTTTACCGCATCGGGAATCTGTTTCTTACATGCTGTAGAGAGCTGCTGACTTAAAATGTCCGCTGGAGTCGGATGAATCGCAATGACCGCTTGGTCTGTCTGTGCCGTGATTGCCGTGATCGCAGAAATACCGCGCACACCACAATCCGAAAGCGTTTTGAGATCTGCCTGCACTCCTGCTCCTCCAGAAGGATCACTTCCAGCAATCGCAAGAACCACTTTTTTTTCAGGAGATGAGGTCATATGCATGAGCTTCATTATTTAATATCGAGTTGTTTGATCTTTGCCCGCAACGTATTGCGATGCATTCCAAGAAGCCTTGCTGCCTTGAGATGATTCCCCTCTGCCCACTGAATCGCAAGTGAAATCATCGGTCGCTCAACATGTTCGACCACCGTGCGATGAATGCCGGTGACTTCGTGCCGTCCAAGGCGTTCAAAAAAATGCGCAAGCTTATGAAAAACAGCGTCGCCAAGGGAAAGTTCATCAAAATGGGTATTGAAAAAAGCTTCATGATCTTGACGATAGCGAGGAGGAAAATGAAACACATCGACTTCCGCTGTCGAAGAGAGAAGGGCAGCGGTAAAAATCAGACGACGAAGTTCATCCTCCTTGCTTTCATCAAAGGTGCGACGCTCAATCCATTCTTTTGCTTTTTCCGAAAAATATTTTTGTGGCAGAGAAAGAAGAAAACAACATTCGTGAAGATACATTTCGGCAGATGCAATTTTTTCTTTCACCTTTTCTGATCCGTTTGAGTTCATGCGAAAGCACTACTATCTTTTTGCTTCATGATTGCAAGCCTTGAATCATGATGTTAGAATCCACCTCACAAATGTCTTTTGATCATTTGTTGTCATCCCTGCGAAGGCAGGGATCCAGTGTTTTTGATGCTTTCTGGATTCCCGCCTCCGCGGGAATGACAATAAAAGTGATTTATAAGATAGCCTCTAGCACCTTTCACATGCGACAAATATTTTTCACTTTTTTTCTCTTTTTTTTCGCTCTCTTTCCCTTTTTTCTTCATGCACAAGAAAAAATTCCCGTTCACGATATTTATATCATCCATTTTATTCTTGACGGAGCAAATGCAGATTTCTTTCATCAACTTTTGGCTGATGGAAAACTTCCAACGGTTCAAAAAGAAATAGTAGAAAAAGGCATAAAATTTACAGAGGCAATTGCCTCTTTTCCGAGTGTCTCAGGAGCTAACTATCAAAGTTTTGTCACCGGACTTTTTCCAGGTCATGCGGGTATTCCGCATCTTGAACGCTTTGATCGAGAAAAAAATAAAAACATCGGCTATCTCACTCTTTCGGGATATCGACGTATTAATGATGACCTCATCAACATGAGATCTTTTGAAACTGGCGGATCACTTCAACCATCCACTACAATTTTTGAACTTCTCAGCGGACATCCGACAGCATCGATTTACTCTTCTTTTTATCGCGGCGCTTCTTACGTCGCTCCACACTTTCTTCCCATGCGCGCAATTTGGGCGGCTTTTGTTTCAAAGCGAACCTGGTACGTTGATCTGCTCGCGATGCGAAAAGTCTTCAGACAGTTTCGAAAGCAAGAGCGTAAGCTTCCGCGTTATACCTTGGTGGGGCTTATTGGAACTGATCTTGCCGGGCACGCCAATGGCGCACGGAGCAAAGAAGTGGAAAAAACGCTCGTGCACTTTGACACACAACTTGAGCGCTTCATCGTCCTTTTAAAAAAACGAAAGCTTTTGGACAAAACTTATATCATCATTTCATCTGATCACGGCATGCATGATACGCAAAAATATTTTGCGCTCAAAACACGGCTCGAAAAAGAACCATTCGACGATCTTCTTTTTGTAGGAGATCGGGGTGTTGCATCGAGTCAAATTTATTTCAAACAATCTCTCTCTTCAGAAAAGAGAGAGAAAATCATTGAGACGATCCTCTCTTATCCCGAAACCGAACTCATGGCGCTTCGAAAGGGAGAGCACGATGCGCATGTCATTGACAGTTCTCACCGAGAAGCCACGATTCGTTGCACGGTAAACGCACGGGAAAAGCGATGCAGTTATCATGCAAAAAAAGATGACCCCCTTCACTATTGTAGTGATGCAACCACCAAAATTTTTTGTGATGGAAAATTCTATTCACTTCATGAATGGCGAAGGGCTATCGCCCATCCATATTTTCCAGATACTGTTGTCCAACTTGGACACCTTTTTGCGAGCGACCGGAGTGGAGATATTTTTGTCATTGCAAAACCTGATTTTGGATTCCGAAAACAAAAGGCAGCGACCCATGGATCGCTCCGGCGTGACGACATGCATATTCCTCTTCTCATCAAAGGGCCCACGATCTCACCGGGCACAAGGCGTTTCGCGCGCGGCGTTGATCTCTATCCTTTACTCCTGGAGTGGTACGGTCTTCCGAAACCACCGTGGACACCGGATGGAGAGAATCCACTTTAAATACGTATAAAACAGAAGTGACACTTCTATTTTGCAAGTCAAAGTCTCAGAACAATCAAATTGAAGTAACATCTTAGGTGACCAAAAGGTGCCTGACATCTTTTTGGCATGGTGTGAATGCAAAAAAGTGTCTGGCACTTCTTTTGGTCATCTGGGAGATAGCTTCGTCGCCCCCATGAAACGTGGCGGGTTCCTCGCAATGACTGCGATTCACCACCCACACTGTTTGCCGGTGTTTTGTTCTTTGAGCCATGTCTGCAGGGGTGCGAAGTAGTCGATGATGGCAGTGGCATCCATCTCTCGCTTTCCGGTGAGAGCTTCAAGAGCATCTGGCCACGGTTGTTGCATTCCCATTTTCATCATCTTCGTGAGACGTTTTCCCGCTTCTTTGTTTCTATAGATGGAACAGTTATGCAGTGGTCCTTTGTATCCTGCTTTTTCACACAAGGCACGGTGAAATTGAAATTGCAAAATCGCCGCCAGGAAATAGCGCGTATACGGTGTGTTTCCCGGGATATGATATTTTGCACCGGGATCAAAGTCTTCAGGCATTCGTGCAACTGGAGGGGTGATCCCTTGATATTTCTCGCGAAGTTTCCACCAATGCGTATTGTAATCTTTGAGTGTGACCTTTCCTGAAAAAACATCACGCCGCCATTGATCCACCAAAAATCCAAAGGGGAGAAAGGCAATTTTTTCAAGCGCCTTATGTAAAAGTGGTGAGAGATCTTGAGGAGGTTCTTTCTCGATCAAACCGATTCTTTTATAGTAAGCCGGCGTCATCGAAAGCGCGATCGTATCTCCAAGCCCTTCATGAAAACCGTCATGCGCTCCCCCCATAAAAAGGGGAGATTGTTTTTTATACGCAAGATCATAATAGAGAT
This sequence comes from Deltaproteobacteria bacterium RIFCSPHIGHO2_02_FULL_44_16, assembly GCA_001798185.1. Lineage (NCBI taxonomy): Bacteria > Deltaproteobacteria > Deltaproteobacteria bacterium RIFCSPHIGHO2_02_FULL_44_16. The sequence continues at coordinate 151,172 of MGRM01000009.1, forward strand.
GACCGAGTTCATGATGAACCGTCACAAAATCTTCACCCGTCACTTCCATACACATTTTAATTCTCACATCATCTTGCGTATCAACATCCCACGCACTTGCGTGGCAGACCACATCGCGATCTTGAGGCTTCGTCAACATTGATCGTTCCCAAAAAGTTGAGGGAAGTTTTTGAAGTCCAAGCGAGACAAAGAAACTTTCTGCCTGCTCTACCATTTTTTTCGCTTCAAATTTGTTTTTTTCTAAAATATTGGTGAGATCAAAACCATTCTTTTTTTCATTTTGATCCATAAGAAGTGGATAAATATTATCCCACTCTTGCGCCCACATATTTCCGAGAAGATGTGCGGGGATGAGACCTGTTGGCGAAACTTTCTCTGCACCATAATGATCCACAAGACGCGCGCGAACAAAGCAGTGAAGATCGTCATAGAGTGGTTTTACTTGAGACCAAAGTCGTTCAACCTCTTTTTCAAAATCTTTCGTCGGCATATCGTAGCGCGAATACCACAGATCGGCGAGGTTCTCAAAACCGAACTCATGCGCACCTTCATTCCCGAGTTCCACAAAACGGGCATATTCGCTTTTCATCGGTCGCGCGATTTGACTCCAACCCTGCCAGACATTTTTTAACTCCTCATCATCACGACTCTCGGCCATGATTTTTGTCAGAGCATTCAGATCGAGACACTTCCCCTTCTCAGGACAATACTCTCCTTTTGCATAACGACTCTCAAGACTGAGCGCTAACTTCGTCAACTCCTTACGTTTCGCAGCATCAGAGGGAGCAGGCATATTGAGACTCATTTTTAACATGGTAAATTTTCTGGAAAGCTCTTCCGAGAGCTGAAGAGGCTGAAAGCGCTGTGCCTCTTTTACTTTTTCGCTCACAAATCTCAACGTTGCTTCCGCAGCTTGCGAAGAGATCTCTTCTGTATCGTGCGTGATATACGTATTTTGAATCCAGGCTGCTCGGCTCTCTTCAATCCAAAGTCGGAGCAGTTCTTTTTCGACGTCATTAATAAACTGCTGTGCCTCAGCAACTGTCGGAAGATTTTCTTCGGCGTAAACTGAGAAATGAAAAAGCAGTGACGTCAATAACATCAACACAAAATAGAATTTTTTTCTCATACGCGCTCCCGGTATATGCATATCAACGGCTGCTTCGGACAAACTTTCTCGGGCCGCTCCACTGTAGGACGACCCACAGTGTTCACTTAGCTCTCAGCAATTTTGTTGTCAAACCCCGGCTGTGAAAATTGCTTCGAGATACCCTGCGAAAGTTTATCCTCGCGCGCCGTTGATATCTTCTTCGAAAAAAGTCTCTCGGAGGCGTTGTCTTGCTACGGCAAAAATCCTCAGACGCCAGATTTTTGCCTGCGCTTCAGCCTACTGGGTATTGAGGCTTCGTTCCCAGTGTCTGAAGACGCCGCTCAACAATCGCCTCCTGCGGACTTTTTCAAAGCACTACAGCTCTCTTGCATTTCGAGCGTTTCGACGTTAGTGAACGCAGATGCTTTCTTTTCAATTTCATCGCAAAACACCGATGCCATGGATTGTTGAAATCATTGGAGTCATAAGCTTGATCATTGCCATCGCACGAACCATCCAAGGTGATTTCACCATCTTTGCTTCTCTTCTGCTCAGCATCATTGCTCTGGCGTATCTTTTTGTTCGCATCTGCGCGACCAAACGGTGGTATCCAGGCGAGGGAAAGGAACGCGGCATCGAACGGCACTTTGCAGATACGCTCACCATGACAAGCTATCTGATTCTGATGGGTGTTGGTTTGTTTCTTTTTTTCAAGCTGAGTTTTCTTTTACTTCTCATCACGGTCATCATTCTTTTTTTCATTCACTTCAGTATTGCTCTTCTGATTTTTCACGCTCGCGATCAAGATCCCACCCCTGCAAACTTTTTCAGCATACGACCGGAGTCCAATTCTTTGACGCAAATAACGAGCGTTATAAAAACAATAGCCTCATAACCATTTGAAATATATTGTTTTTAGTGAAAAATGCCTTTTTTAAGACTGGACAATTGTGACGCAGCAATGCTAGGAAGTCGATATGCCAACTCTTTCTGAACTCGCCCAGCTCACCTCAAGTGATGTCGTCATCGGTTTCATTACCATTTTGATTATTGTTCTCAGCAATGAATGGCCGCGAATGAGAAAGCGACAGAAACATGAAAGATGAATTCATCGATACAAAAATTCACATTCTTCGAGCGGGAAAAGAGCTTCTTCTCGCAGCACAGGGCGTTCTCTCCTTTTGTCAGCACTATATCGAAACAAGTTCGCACGAAAAACGGAATCCTGAACTCGCAGCTTTTTTTTCAAAAGCTCTTTCTGTGATTCAAAGTTTAAGCCGAGATCTCAAAAGTGAAAAACCGATGGATGCGGTACGTCGCTCTTCTCCATCGCGCACGCCACGAAAAAAGAAAAAGAGACCTGCATGAAAGACACCATCATCATTAAACGATATCAAAATCGAAAACTTTATGACACCTCTGACTCTTGTTATGTCACACTCGAAGATATCGGAGAAATGATTCGCATCGGAAAAGAAATTAAAGTCATCGATAACAAAAGTGGAGAAGATTTAACCGCCGTTACGCTTGCGCAAATTATTTTCGAAGCACAAAAGCGGAAAACAAGCGTTCTTCCTGAATCTCTTTTGACACATATGATTCGTCTTGGCGGTGGCGCCCTTCGCGACATTTTGGCAAAAGCCTTGGAAAATGGAGTGCGAGAAATGGGAACCGTACGGGAATTTGTCGATGAAAAAATAAAACCGACCATGGAAGCAGCCCGTCATCTCCCTTCTCTTCAGAGTGAGTTAGAAGAAATGCGTCAGAAAATCACCGCACTCGAAAAAAAGCTTCTCTCCCAAAAAAAATGATTTAACCTTCTGAATTGATCCATTTTTGAAGACACTCCACGGCAGAAGGCGATAAGCCGACAAAACGAACTCCAATGCCACCAGATGTCTTACCTTGCGGAAGCCGACGCACCACTTCTCCGGTTGTTCGAATTGGAGATTGAGATCCGGGAATCTGAAAAGAGAGAAAAAGCAAAGCGCCAGGCTTTACCGGAAAATCAGCAATATCGAGAGAAAGCCCTCCTTCACTGATATCTTTACAGGGGATCGAAAAAAGAGGTTCCCCAAATTCATCTTCAAAAATAATGGGAGTCAAAAGTTCTTTGCGCGGATAAAGACGTTTTTCGCGAAAATGTGAGCTCACTGAGTTTTTCTTTCTTCAAGCGCCTGTTGAATGATATGTCGCAATGTCTCCAGGTCAAATGGGCGAAAGACAATTTTTGCGTTTTCAAGGTTTGAAAGCATTTCGTATTGAATTTGTTCTTTTGCTTTTTCGCGACATAAAAAAATTTTGGGAAGCGATGCCAATTGAGGATGATCGCGAAGATGATGAAGATTTTCTTCGAAATGATTCACAAAAACATTTGAGTTGATGATCAGCATATGAAGAGGCTGTTGCTCTAAAAAAGCTGTCAGATTGTCATCCAGTTTTTCTCGGGCTAAAAAATGAATCTCCTCAAAGGGGGCGAGAAGAAGTCGAAAAAGATTATGAGAAAGCAACGAGCGATCAATAAGCAGAATGTGACGCGCCTGAATCATGTGTTTCATGCATTTGACGATACCGAAGAGAAAGCTCGATGGCAAGCCGACATTACATCCTTGACTTTCCATCCTTGTTTCCGTAATTTGACGCACGCATTTTATTTAAAAACATATACTTCGCTGAGGGGGTTCTCTATGAAACGAATGGCAATGTTGGGAGTGGGAGCAGTGACCGTCTTCTTGTTAGGTCTTACGGGTTGTGCAAACAAAAAATCATCAGCAAAAGAGTCTACATCAGGTCTTCAACGTATTCATTTTGACTTCGATCAGTCCAATATTAAATCTAATTTCGAACCAGTTCTTCGAAACAATGCTGCATGGGCGCAATCACACAACAATAAAAAAATTGTCATTGAAGGACATTGTGATAACCGTGGTTCTGTTGAATACAACATTGCTCTTGGCGATCGACGCGCGCAATCAGCAAAAAATTACTTAACGAATCTAGGCGTGACCTCCAATAGACTCAGCACGATTAGTTATGGTGAAGAGCGAGGAATGCAACAATGCTCAGAATCTGCAGATGATTCTTGCCACTGGCAAAATCGACGCGCAGAATTTGTGGCGCGTTAACGAATCTTGACATTCATATTCAGAAGAGGTGAAAAAAACCCTTGGGCCTAACCCAGGGGTTTTTTATTCATGATGAAATATTTTCTCTCCATTCTTCTTATGAGTACAATATTTTTTCTTTCAAGTCTCTCTTTTGCCCTTTCGGTTGAAGAGCGCCTGAAGCGTCTTGAAGAAAAATTGACTGCGCTTGAGCAGACCTATTTGACGAACAATCAAGAAGTCGCAAGCACCGTTGCCAAAGCTGGAGAACTTCAGCGAGAAGCCATTACTGTCCAGGGAAAGATCGATGCCACCACACATCTTGCTGATCAGCGTTATCAAGAACTTTCAAAACGACTGATTGATCTCGATCAGCGATTCACGACACTTCAAGAACGAATCAATCTTTTGCTGACACAAACCCAAAGGGCATTGAGAAAAATTGATCCTCAAGGTGCAACCGCGGCGGACGCATATCAAAAAGGACTGGGCGCTTTTGAAGAAGGAAACTCTTTAGAAGCGATCGCGAAGTTCCAATTGTTTCTGCAAAAATATTCTAAACACGAATTTGCAGCGTCAGCGCAGCTTTGGATCGGAGAAAGTTATTTTCGCATGCAAGATTTCAAGCGAGCGGTAAAGGAATATCAAATCTTTATCGAAAAACACCCTAAACATGATCGTGTTCCGGAAGCTCTCTTGAAACAAGGAATGGCGTTTACCAAACTTAGCCTCAAGGAAGCGGCGCAGCCATTTTTTGAAAAAATTATCAAAGAGTTCTCTTCCAGCAAAGAGGCTCTTCTCGCACAAGAAGAACTTCAAAAACTGAGTGCACCACCTGCCTCTGCATTGCCTCCAACATCGACCCTTCCCGAAGTTTCTTCAGAATCGAAAGAAACATCTTCCTATCCTTCAAAAACGATTCAAGAAGAGCGTCAGCCCCAAACACCAGGACAACCATGAATGTCCTCGCACTTGAATCCTCTTGCGATGAAACGGCTATTGCTGTGGTCAAAGACGGAAAATCTCTTGTGAATCTTGTCGCTTCACAACATCTTCTTCACGAGCGCTTTGGAGGGGTCGTCCCTGAACTCGCATCACGTCGACATGTGGAAATCATCACCCCTCTTTTACGCGAAGCTCTCTCTGAAGCGCATCTGACCATGAATGAGATTGAAGGGGTCGCTGCGACCTATGGCCCGGGGCTTGTCGGTGCGCTTCTCGTTGGACTGTGCACAGCAAAAGGAATTGCGATGGCAAAAAAAATTCCTTTTCGCGGTGTGCATCATATTGAAGGACATATCAACGCCGCACTTCTCGAACATGCTTCACTTCCTTATCCTCATATCGTCCTCGTCGTATCAGGAGGGCACACGCATCTTTATCAGGTGAAAGCTTTTGGCGACTATCATCTTTTAGGCGCCACCCGCGATGACGCAGCAGGAGAAGCTTTTGATAAAGTGGCAAAACTTTTGGATCTTGGATTTCCGGGAGGACCAGCGCTCGATGCTCTCTCCCAACATGGAGATGCTCATGCATTTCGATTTCCTTTTCCACACTTTGACGATCCTCATTCTCTCGAGTTTAGTTTTTCTGGAATTAAAACTGCGGTCATGTTGCTCGTTCGAAAATTAACACCTCTCTCCGCGCGCATGAAAGCTAACATTGCGGCAAGTTTTCAACATGCGGTTGTGGAAACGTTGATGAAACAGACACGCGAGGCAGTCAAACGAACGCATGCACATGCTGTGGTCATCTCCGGTGGCGTTGCCGCCAATCGACTGCTTCGAAAACGAATCACAGAAGAAGCGCTGCTCATGCACATTCCTTGTTTCATTCCCTCTCCTCATTTTTGTACGGATAATGCCGCGATGATTGGATATGTCGGAGAACGCTATCTTCGCTTAGGACAAGTTTCTCCTCTGACACTGAATGCAGTTGCACATGAAGAGATTGGAATCAGTTCATGTCTGTCATCGCACTCTTAAAAAAATATCAGGTACAACCAAAAAAACGTCTTGGGCAAAATTTTCTCATCTCGCCTCCCACGCTTCAAAAAATCGTTCAAAGCTGTCAGCTCTCACCAGATGATGTGACACTCGAAGTCGGCTCAGGACTTGGAGTCATGACCTCTTTGTTGGCTGAAAAATGTCAGCACATTATTGCCGTTGAAAAAGATATTTCTCTTTTCACGATTTCGAAACAAGAGTTTGGTCATATTTCCAACATCACCTGGATCAATGACGATATTTTACAGATCAATTTTCAACAAATACTTTCAACCGATCACAGCACGCAGAAACAATTGCAGATTGTGGGAAATATTCCGTATGAGATCACCTCTCCCCTTCTTTTTCATCTTTTGGATCAGCGTAAGCATCTCATCAATGCAACGCTTCTCATGCAAAAAGAAGTGGCAGAGCGACTGATCGCAATCCCATGCACAAAGGAGTACGGCATTCTCTCGGTGATTCTTCAAGCATACGCCAACGTTGAAAAAATTTTTGATGTTGCACCTTCAAATTTTTCCCCTTCACCAAAAGTCGTTTCTTCTCTCATTCGAATTCATTTTCACGCTTCCTCTTCCTCCATCAAAAATGAACTTCTTTTTCGAAAACTGGTCCGCACAGCTTTTGGCAAGCGACGGAAAACACTCCGTAATGCTCTGAAAGGAACCTTCGATACCCAGCATCTCGAACAAAGCTTCGATCTTGATCTGAATCGACGCGCTGAAACCTTGAGTGTTGAAGAATACATTTCTCTCGCAAATCATCTTGAGGTATTATAGCGACGAAGCATGCAACGACCTCTCAAATACATCGCTGTTGATGGCCCGATTGGCGCCGGAAAAACAACGCTGGTGAAAATGCTGGCTGAAGATTTAGGAGGTCATGCCATCTTCGAACCGGTCGAAAAAAATCCATTTCTTCCTGATTTTTATAAAGACCCCAAACGAAATGCGTTTAAAACACAGCTCTTTTTTCTGCTCAATCGCTATCAACAACAAATGGAACTCAAACAACACGATCTCTTTTATCCGCTCATTATTTGCGATTATACATTCATCAAAGATGCGATCTTTGCTGAAATCAATCTCTCGGACGATGAGATGCATCTTTATCACGCGGTCTTTCAACTTCTTTCGCAAAAATTGCCGAGCCCGGATCTCGTCATCTATCTGCGAGCTGATTCCGGCGTTTTAATGCAGCGAGTAAAGAAAAGAGGGTATGGTTTTGAAAAACCGATTACGGAAGAATATCTCGAACAAATTACTGATGCGTATAATCGACATTTTTTAAATTATAGCCAAACGCCACTTCTGGTCGTCGATACTTCGAGCATCAACTATGAATCCAACCCTGAGGATTATGCCCAGCTCAAACGCGCTATTCTGAATCATCGTGGCGGCACGATGCATGTCATTCAGCGATAGCCATTGAAAAGTCCGCAGGAGGCGATTGTCGAGCGGCGTCTTCAGACGCCGGAAACGAAGCCTCAATACACGGCAGGCTGAAGCGCAGGCAAAAATCTGGCGTGTGAAGGTTTTTGCCGTAGCAAGACAACGCCTCCGAGAGACTTTTCAAATTGATACTTTTCTTCTTCTTTGCTAGTTTTCGGCCCCATGGAAATCGTCACCAGCACCTATCTTCTCCCGATGACACGAGGAACTCCTATTATCAAACAGGGAGCGCTTCTCACGGAACGTGGGAAAATACTTCAGATCGGAACAAAATCTGATCTTCAAAAACAGTATCCCCAAGCAGAGATTCAAGAGTTTGCCGAGTGCGTTATTATTCCAGGGCTTGTGAATGCGCATTGTCACCTCGATATGCTCTCCTATCACGAGCATCTTTTTGCTGAGCGCGATGTGGGAGAAACTCCTCTTGAATTTATCGATACATTAATAAGCTCCATTGATTATCGTGAAGAAATCACCAATGAAAAAGCGCTCGTTGATATGCAACGAGGAGCTAGTCGCTTGATTGAAACAGGTGTCACCTGCCTTGGCAATTGCACGCAATTTGAAGGAGCCATTAAACTTTTGGCTGAAATGGGGCTTCGAGGAATTGTCTATTCGGAAATCATTGCAGGACGAGGAGAAGTTGCGCAGGAAAAATTTGAAGTCGCCCTCGCGTTAACCGAAAAATATTCAGATGCTTCGAATGAACATATGCGCGTGGGACTTGCTCCTGCTGCTCCTTATCTTCTCTCGCGAAATCTTTTGAAAATTATCAGTCAACAAGCGCGCGATCTTTCACTTCCGATTCAAATGCACGTCGCGGAATCTTTTTCAGAGATGGAATTTTTCTTTGATTCGCAAGGCGCCATTGCAAACGATCTCTTTCCAGCGCTCGGTTGGCGCGAACTTCCCCCAGCGCAACGCAAAACGCCGACGCAATATCTTGCTGATATCGGTTTTTTTGAAGCCCCAGTAACCATCATTGGCGGACTCCATTTATCTGCAAGTGATTTTCCGCTTCTCGCTCGTCATCTTGCACGCATTGTCTATTGCCCGACACTGAATCACGTGATGAAGCATGGCATGCTGCCGCTTGGGAAACTTGTGGAGTCTGGAATTCCCATTGGACTTGGCACCGGCATTTGGAATACGCGACTTGGATTTAGTCTGTGGGATGAAATGCGACTTGCGCTCAAACATGGCTCTCAACCTCTTCCCACTCCTGAAGAGCTTCTCCGCATGGCAACGATCGGCGGCGCACGCGCTCTTGGACTTGATCATCTGGTGGGAACGCTTGAAAAAGGGAAAAAAGCAGATTATGTTGTGGTTCGCATGGCGACGAAAAGAGAAAATGAAAAGGACCTGATCGCACACCTCATTCAAGAAACTGAACCGCAACATATTCTTCGTGTGATGTGCGGAGAAGAGATCCTGAAAGCATCGTAATTTCTCCTCATGACGATCAAAAACAAAAAAGCATTCTTCAACTACCACGTTGAAGAGCGAATGGAAGCAGGCATTGTTCTTACGGGAAGCGAAGTAAAATCCTTGCGTGAGGGGAAAGCAAATCTCGTTGATTCGTATGCCACGGTAAAAAATGGTGAAGTGTGGCTTCTCAAAGTCAATATCAGTCCTTACCCTCCGGCTGCTGCAAATAATCATCTGCCGACGAGGTCCCGCAAATTACTGCTGCATGCGGAACAGATTGAAAAAATAAATTCAAAACTGGAACAAGGGGGCTTGACTCTGGTGCCGCTTGCCCTCTATTTTAAACAAGGTCGCGCAAAAGTGGAGCTTGGCCTCTGTCGAGGAAAAAAGAAGTACGACAAACGTGAAACGTTGAAAAAGCGCGAAACCGATCGCGCGATACGACGAGTATTAAAAGGTTAGTTCTTTGAAAATTGAATAACCCTTTCTGAAACATTCAAAAATGTTCAGGTGCAAGGCAGCTTGAGAAGACCGACTGAGACGTACTGAAAAGTACGTCGCAAGGAGTGTCGACGAAAGCAACGCAGCACATGGGCATTTGTGAATGTTTCATTTGGGGGCGAAAAGATTTCGACGGGAAGAGTCGAAGTCATCGCTGCATGCCGACCTGTCACGAAGTCGTAAAACCCGTGGCACAAAAAATAAATAACGCAGAAATGCGCCTTGCTGCTTAACTAAAGCAGCACGTCAGCCAGACGACGCCTGCTAGACTGGAAGACGCCGCAGCAGGCTGGCCACTTCAAGTTCTCTCTGGCGCGAAGTGGTAAGACCCATCAGAGATAGTTGCTTTACGATCCTCTCCTTGGGAGCAAAAAGCGACGAATCTCAATTCAAGGAATAAGCATGTAGACGCGTTGATAACGCCTTTCCGGACGACGGTGCAATTCCGTCCGCCTCCACCATATTAAAAATTTTTCACCCTTGGATTCGATATAACCCCAGAGTAGAAGCATAAAAAGTTTTTGACGTAAAAAAGATTTGATGCTTGGCTTGCTTTTTTCATCATATTTGTAATACACTTATTGCAATCCGGTCACCGGAGGTGGATCGCCCGTGAGGGCGAGCGTAAAGAGCCCCTGTAAAGGGGTTTTTTATTTTGGGTATAGAACCCAGCCGTAACCCTCGATTCTTCCGTCATAAAGTTGGCGGTTCCATTTTGCTTCAGCTACATCTAGCAGTCTCTGAACAAACGGCGTTGTTTGCCATTGTATCAAACCTTTTTCTCTTAAGATTTTTTGTTTAATGGGATGACCCAACATGTCAGCAAGTTGTAGACCTGCAATGTTAGCTGACTTTGGTTTTATTTTGAGCTGGCGTGAAGTAAGCGCATGTTGAAAATATTCAGAGTTTGTTTTGGTAAACACCCCACGTTCAAAAACCCAATTATACGAATCTTTTAACAGGCGATCTTCTTTTCCACCACGACTTTCAGCAATAACATCGCCCACTCGATTGACATGATTGAGAAAACCACAATAGCGTTGAAGCATAAATCCCATGCTCAGATGATAGGGATGGGATGCAGCATCACCATGAGATTGATAAAGCTTTAGCTTATCGATTACCACAGCAACAATACTAAAATTAGCTTTTTGAATAAGTTGAATTAAGTCATTGTTAAATTCATCCGTTTTTTTTCCATCCCTCAATTTACCAAAAGATCCGCGCCTGTTAAGAATATCTTCCCGATGTAAAATGACAGGTTCGTCTGGGTGGCTTGGTATGTGAGTTTTCTTGAAAATTTCAAGACTATTGTGAAATTCTAGGTAAGACGGATTTTGAAACCAACATCCTAGCAAGCAAAGATAACGGTGAGAATTTTCGTTGAGTCTCTTAAAAACATGATCGCCAGATTCATCTAGATAAAGGCGGTAACGATCTTCAAAAGCATGGGGATGATCAGTAAGAATTTCTTCACCCATCACACCACCTCCCATATATCAATGCTCTATTCATACGTAATACGAAATATGATCCAAAATCAGGTACCCAATAATAGCTCGTTCGTATGTATATTCGTTTTCTTTTAAAACTCCATGACTATGAGAATGTCGCGAAAACTCAATGTTGCCCGATTCAAAATCAAATTTCTTACACAAAAATGTACCCAGATATTGTTGAAACTGTCTTGGAAATAATAGTGATTTCGAACCTGCTTTCTGAATCCCCGCTTCTCGGAGTCTTTTAATTAACCATGGAAGTGTTTGATCAGAAGTTTCTCCTTTAGACATGGTTCGCAATAACCCTTCAATTCTTGGGTAAAGGGTCGATATAGCTGCCGGATAATTTCCATTTTTGAATGCGTCAAAAGATGAGCGAATAAGGCCCATATGGTCCCTAAAGATTTCTTTTTTCTCCCACTTACCAATCAACTTATTCAACTGTTCGTATGAAAAATAATTTCTCACGATCGAAGTCTTATCCTTGATATTGGGGTCATTATAAAAGGCATACAGTTGATCGAAAAGTTCTTTTGGAATTGCTGAAAAGCGAAACCATCCATCAGCTTCCATATTAGAAATAATATCATCATTTTTAAAATGAGACTCAAATGCCATCTGTTGTAAGTGAATAGCTAAGTCTCTTTCAAGATCATCGATGCTTATTGGCTCATGAGAAATATAAGGAGTTAAATCTATATAAAGTCCGTGTCGATATCCCTCGCTAAAGAAATAAATGATTCCGGTTCTAGCAGGGATAGAAATTGTTGGGAATCGGACTCTCCGAATAGCCGCTAAATCTGCATAAGAGATACCTTCCCCAACTTGAATATCTCTCTTAACAAGTCCCTCGAATAAAATCGGCATACCTATGTGAAGATCGTATTTACCATCCTCATTGAGAAGAACTAAATAATTGGAGATTGAGGATACGGAACTAGTAGTAAGACTTTTTATTGATTTGAAGAGAAAAAACGTTGCAGTGTTATCCGCAATCTTATGGAACTCCTCTGTCTGCGAAGTAAAGAAGCCTTTGATCAACACTTTAATTTGTCCACCTTGATTGGCTTCTTTATTTTCCATGGAGAAACCAGCGATGTTTTGGGAAAGGTTTCCACGAATGATAATGTGACTTTCTTTCTCCTTCTTTTTCAACGATTCGTTGGTGTACGGAATAACACGGTAATGGAAACCGAGAGCTTCTAAAGCCTTAAAAATCGCATCGTAACTTACTTTGTGAGCGGCTCGGGGCGACTCCATGTGGGCAACGCGACTTTGTGAAACATTCATTATTTCTGCTAATTGAGATTGAGAAAGATTTCTTTTTTTTCGTTCAGTTTTTATAAGTGTCATAAGGGCTTGCTTATCTGACGTTATTGCAGAATGTGGATTTAAAATCTTTTGGTTTTGCATGGTTGGACAATTACTCTAAAAATATTATTTGTCAAAAAATATTTTTTGTAATGCGAGTGCCTTCGATGAAGGCGTGATGTCAAAAGTCAACTCGGTAGAGCTAAAACGCTCCTCAAAGGACTTGAACAGCTTACACAGACGGACTTTCAAAAAAGAAATTTCCACAATCATAAAAGATAAAACACCTCTTGAAGAATGGCTTACATTTCTATTGAAATAGAAAAGGATCCCAAAAATCCTGAAGTCTGGTTTCATTATGCAAGTGCGTTTGATTTTTTAGATCGCGAAGAAGAAGCTATTCAACACTATCAAAAAGTCGCCGAACTTGGAGTTGAAAAACTTCCTCTCGAATTTCAACCACAATGGTATTTACAATTCGGAAGCACACTTCGGAATGTGAACAAACTTGATGAAGCACGACATATTCTGCAACAAGGCATTGAACGATTTCCAAACTACGCAGCCATGAAAGTTTTCTTGGCACTTACAGAATATTCCAGTGGCAACAGCAAAACAGCAGCTCACCTTGCATTACAAGCAACGCTGTATGATCCAAAAGATAATTCTTTAAAACTCTATCAACGTGCGATCAAAAATTATGTCGCACAATTGAAAAAATGAAACCCGCATCATTTCTCACCATCCGCATTTCAACACCACAAGACGCTACCGATGCAATGGCAGCGCATCTGGCGCTTCTCATTAATCATGTTTATCGAGAAACAGATGCAGGAATTTTGAATGAGGAAACAAATAGAACGAGCTCGCCAGAAATCAAAGAAATGCTTGAGAAGAGCGAACTGCTGCTTGCAGAGCTTGATGGAAAAATTGTGGGAAGCGCTCGTGTGAGCAAAGCTGACTTTGAAACTGCGAAACTTTCGATGCTCATGTGTCATCCTGAATATCGAAATCAAGGCATTGGAACAGCGCTCATTGCAAAAGCAGAAGATTGGGCTCGCGAACAACACTGTGTGAATATCTTCTTAGAGCTCCTCATCCCACGAGAATGGATTCATCCGCATAAAGAATTTTTGGCAGAATGGTATACGCAGCTTGGATACCAACCTTATAATACGATCCCCTGCGAAGAAGTTTATCCTGAAATTATCGAAAAATTAATTACTCCATGTGACGTCACGACGTGGTATAAAAAATTGTAAAGAACCAGAAAAAAGGCTGGGGTGAAACGGTTGGTGGCAAAACGTACTTATTGCAATTCATCAAACAGAGACTATCAAAACAGCGATGAATTAGCGTGTGGTTTCCCAGTAAGACTTGCCATCTGGAATCTGTCCAGGATTAGTTCCAAATTTATTTTTTAAGTGTTTCAGCACATCCTCTGAAAAAGGTAGATTCTCATGACTAAGCATCATCGCTACATAATTATCAAATTTCGGGTGTTTTTTCCAATAACCACCAATGATAGCTGCTTCGAGTGAACGATCAAACCATGTTCTTAACACCATTGTTGCACCTTGAATACGCTTCTCTAAAGAAACGTTGGACTGAAGAATAGAATGGGCTTCGCGTTTTATATCTTCTCTTTCTCGATGATGTATTGGGGAATATTTTAAGAAGTTTGTTGCAGATACCCATCTGCGATGACGGGTGCTATGTGCGCGGTTTTCACCTGGCTCTCCCGGTACATATAATAAACCACAAGTTTCGCATGTAGTAGGCATGTGTTTCTCCAATTCTTCGATCGTCGGCAGGCTTGTTTTGAGTTTGGCCGGAATGGATTTCATGATTTTATATTCCGAAACGCCAATGGGCTTAGAAACATCCTTGAGAGCATATTCTGCAATCAGTTTGTTTTTATTTTTGCAAAGCAAAAGACCAATGGTGGGATTATCTGATGGATCGCGAAGTCTATCGTCTATTGCTGACAAATAAAAGTTGAGTTGCCCCGCAAATTTAGGTTCGAATTTTCCAGTTTTGAGTTCAACCACAACATAACAACGTAATTTCAAGTGATAGAACAAAAGATCAATGTAGAAATCCTCTTCACCGACTTCGAGATGATACTGTTGACCCACAAATGAAAAACCTGCACCAAGTTCCAAAAGAAATTTCGTAATATGATGTACCAAGCCTTTTTCAATATCACGTTCTTGCGCTTCATCGCCCACGGACAAAAAATCAAAAAGGTAGGGATCTTTAAGCACTTGATGGGCTAAATCAGATTGCGCTTCGGGGAGCGTCCTTTTGAAATTCGTAACGGCTTTCCCTTTACGTTCATACAGTCTCCTTTCAATTTGCATCACAAGAATATCTCGGCTCCAGCCATGCGCGATAGTTTGATGAATATACCACTGTCGTTCTTCGTGGGTTTTCACGTGATCCAAAATACGAACATTATGGCCCCAAGGAATTTGTGCAACGGCCTGTTGCACAAATGGCTCTCTTGGATAGGCTTCGGCTAACGCACGCATATACTTAAGATTTCTGGGTGAAAAACCCTTCATATCTGGAAAAGCACTTCTGAGATCAACAGCAAGTCGGTCAATGACCTTAGCCCCCCAACCTTCTCGATCTTGACGGGACAAAATCCCTCGTCCGATTCTCCAGTAAAGCTGAATCATCTCGCTATTTGCTGCCAAAGAAGCGTGAATTCTGGCTTTACTGATTTCATCCTTTAGTTGAGAAAGAAATTGGGGATAATTTTTTGGAAGTCTGCCAATTTGTGCAACAGCTTGTCGCACTTTTATCAATTGTCCAACAGGATATTGAATTTTTTTCTTATGCTTCTTTTTTGTTTTTTTGCTTGTCATCATAAAGATTGATGGTTCAAATGAATCGTAATTGCCTACCAAATTCTTGACAACTTAACCATCGAAAATATATTGGCAATATGGCAGATTACAACGAGCAAATGTGACACAATGAAAAAAAATGAAACCTACATCATCTCATCCCCTGCGACGTCACAGCGTGGTAAAAAAAATTATGATTACTGCACTTGTTCAGGAATTGGATCTTGAATGTTTGCGAGGAAATATTTTCGGAAAGTAATAAAGGTGTAAAGAACGAGAAAAAAAGCACTCACACCAATCACGGCATAATAGAGATTTTCTTTAATCGCTCCGTTTTTATCGTCCCACATGAGACCAACAAAAAAAGGAAAGAAAAGAGTCAAGATAGAAGCAACTTTTTTCCTCTTTTCTCCAATGGAGAGAAGTGTCTTCGGAACCTGGCTCATCTTTTGAGCAAGACGTGCATTAAAACTTTGAAAAAGAGGAATAAGCCGTCCAAATGAAATATTAATAAAGAAAACGGCGAGGCCAAACAATCCTGTTTGCAAGAAGCCAGAGAAATGATGTGCGAAAAATAAAAGAAGACATGCTGCGCAATAGAGAACCATCTCTTTTTGAAGACTACGAAGAGATTGAGAAATATCATTTTCAATCTTTCTCTTCGGAATAAGAGAGAACGAACCGAGCACATAGGGCAACGATATTCCGCAAATCAAAACAATAAATTTTTCCTGAAGACTATAGGCGCTTCCCTCTCCTCTTATATTCGCAAGGTAAACAATAGGAATGATCGCTTCGACGAGCATGTGAATTCCATAAATGAATGAACTCATCCAAAACATCGTACTCAGGATGGAGTGTGATTTTAAATCCAGAAATGCTTGTTCCATCACATCCGAACGTTTCGAAACTTCTTTTTTTTCCTTCTCCTCTCTCGGAAGAATACAACAAACAAGAGCCGCCAGAAAAGAACAGAATGCAGATAAAATAAAGGCGATGGTGGATGAAAGAAGAAGGGAGGCAGCAGCACCGCTGATGAATCCGATATAGAAAAGTCCTTGCGACAAAGCAAAAACCTTATCACCTCTTTTTATCTCATCGCATTGAGCAATGAGAAACTGTTCAAAATTTCCACTGAATAACGTAAAGGCAACAGCAAATGTGGTCATAGTTACTATGGTGCCAATCACAAGAAGCCATGCATTGGAAGTCATCATCGTGATCGTCATAATAAGAAGAAGCGGGAAAAACCCTCGGAGAACAAAACTCATTATAAATGTCGAACGGGTTCCTCGGATATCGGCTTCAGCACCACTGGGCACTTCCAAAAAATATTCAAGAATGAAGCAAAAACCAATCGCAGCAAGACCAAGAACCGCGGGCGAAAGGTGAAACAAAGGTGCACCGGCGTCGCCAATCACCACAAGATATGTCAGGATATAAAATCCTGTCGAAAGACCAGCGAGAAGTTTAAGAACGTAGGCAACACTTCTCGCTTGTTGACACGTGAGATGTTGTGACACTTTTTCGTTTTGAAAGAGAAGTTTTCTGAAGTCAATCGATAAATGTATCATTGTCAGCAATACCTTCGCATGGGATAAAAACTGTAGCGTTTTTTTACCAAACGATAAAAAACGCTCCACTTTCATTTTTGCAACTCATTGATTTTCTGGAATTAAGCACATGGCATCACTTTTGCTTTGTCTGTTTGACAGACAAAAGGAGGAGTGCCATGAGTGATCTTAAGAAAGAAATCAAACAGGAAATCATGAAAGACATGGAACACTTAGTGGGAATTATTACGGAAGCCTTTGATCATAAAGTAGGTCTTATTGTCGAAGGCATGCAAAGCATGAGGGATGAGCTTAGGCGAGAAATTCGTGATGGGCTGCGAGAAGTAAACTCACGTATTGATTTAACTCAAATTGCGTTAAGGGAAATTGCTTCTCAAGGCCGTGAAAATCGAGCTGCTATTGGCCGCCTCGAGCTTCGTTTTGACGAAATGGATGCACGCATCACGCGCAATGAACGCCACATCACTGCACTTCAATCAGCAAGTTCATGAAAAAAACTGATTTGATCACTGTTGGAGTTTTAGGAAATGTACCAACTTTTTTTGGGAAAGAAGCTACAGGTTACACCATTGATCTTCTCTCTGGTGCTGTTCTTGGCCGTCTCATCTATGTTGACAATAAAACCGGGAAAATAGCTGGAGGAATATTAGAATCGGTAACTTCTCCTGATCGAGGAAAGACCTGGCTTCTCACACTTCATGAAGGACAGAAATTTCACGATGGGAGTAAGGTCACGATCGAAGATGTTGAATTTGCTTTTGGCCATATTCTGAGTTGTCCCTACGGCACACCAGACCAATCGCTCTTGGAAAGCATCGAAGGATCAAAAGAAATACCAACAAAATATTGCGGGCTCATTGATCACTTCAAATTCAGCAAGTTCAGGGAGTCATTTTGCATGGAAACACTATCCGATCGGAACAGGACCTTATAAAATTATTGCTGTTGAAGATGAGAGCCTTCTCCTCGAGAAGAATGATGACTGCAACATTTTAAATGTGTCGCTCTCTTCAGCTCCTCGGCACATTCGGTTAACAACTTCTGGAAAAGATCTTGATCGTTGTGATGTTGTGCTTGGGGGAAAAATACCAAAAGAGAATCCCAATCCAAATATTCTTCACACCATTCAAACAGGAATAACCGAAGCAATCTTTGGACTTTATTTTCATTTCGATGCTCCGCTCGTTCAAAACGAAAAATTTCGGAAAGCCCTTTCGCCCGCCATCAATCGTCAAGAACTCTTTTCAGACGAAGAGAATCTCTCGCTCACGCATACCATGATTCCGCGACAGTTTCGAAAGAAGAAATATCTTTTTCCAGAACCAGAATACAATCCTCAAAAAGCGCGCATGCTTTTTAAGGAAATGATTCAACAGTACAATGTTTCAAAACTCATTGTTCCAGATCGGAATCCAACCGCTTCACCGTGGAAACAAAAACTTGAGCGACATCTCAATGACCTCGGACTTCCTGTAGAATTTCAATATGGAAAAAACATTGCGAATTATGATTCTCAAACGAAAACCATGATCCCCTTTTCTGTTTTGGGTTTCATCCCAAGTGTTTTCACTGCAGCCCCTATTTTTAAAGTTTTTCAATCAGGTGGTGGATGGGTGTCGCGTCTTCCTGAAAAAGATCATCTTTACGATGATCTTGTCTCCAAAGGTTTGCAGCTCCCCATTGAAGAACAAGATGGCTCTGTCATCAAATTACAGCATCGATTTTTAGAAAAAGTCTATGCTCTCCCTCTTTACGAAACAAAACTCCTTTTCTTTTCAAACCCAAAAACCATCAAAACGCTCCACCCTGAGAAACAAAACTTAAGTTTCCGAATGAAACTCGTAGAACCGCTTAAAACTCCGAATTGACAATCTTCACGGAGCATGTGAGGAAGCTTCCTCCATGACTCTCCTTACCATTGAGGCTCTCAAAAAAGAATTTCCGGAACTTGCCTACACACCACAGTCAACAGTGGAACCAAACTGGGCATGTTTTTGGTTTCCCTTATCGAGCGGTCCATGCGCTGGAAATTATGCGGTCGACCTTGATGGCGACCATGCCGTTGATTACTATATTGATGCGCAGTCAGATCAATGGAAAGCTATTACCGCTGACGCTCCCTATCGCATGCCTTCCCATGCTCTTGCGCTTGCCGTGGCTGATGGCCTTTTCACACTTTGGTTCTAAATAAAAACCGTTATCCGTATGTTTAAAAAATGCTGGTGCTTGACTTTCCTGACACATTCGCAAAAGTTGCCTTATGCTGAAAACAAATAAAGATCGTCTCGTCCAAATTTCGACTGAAGGAAAAGTTGCACCCTCTGTTGTCTGGATGAACACCGTCGGACGCGATGGGAAAATACGCAATCTTCCGGCCTGTGGTGGCATTACGTATAATGTTCTCGTCGGAGATTCTGCTTTTGGTTGGGCGGCAGATCATCTGGAGCCAGCTGTTTCAGCCGTGGTCGATCCTAAAAGTCGAAGCGATAAATTTAACACCTCGTTTAATTTTCTCTGCTGCGCCGGAAATAAAGCACATGTGATTTCCGGAAAAGCAGAAGGAGAAATCGGAACGGTCATTGGAACGCATGGTGGCGTAGAACATGTCATGATCGATTTTCCTCTGAAGACGCTTGAGAAAATGGCAGAGGGAGATCGTATTCACGTACGGGCCTATGGGCAAAGCCTTGAGCTCACGGACTATCCTACGATCGCGTGTATGTCGCTCGACCCACATCTGCTTGAAAAAATGAAAATCAAAGAGAAGAAAAAGAAAATTGAAATTCCTGTTGCCGCCATTGTTCCGGGAAAGCTGATGGGTTCAGGACTTGGAGTGGCAAATGTTCACACAGCTGATTACGATATTATGACTGGCGATGAAGCAGCCCTCAAAGAACATAAACTGACTAATCTCAAACTCGGCGATATTGTCGCTGTCACTGATATGGATGCTGCTTACGGCTGGCACTACTTTCAAGGGGCGGTCATGATCGGCATTATTATTCACGGCGATTCATTCTTAGCTGGCCACGGTCCCGGAGTGACAACGATTATGAATAGCACCGTTGGCGATATCATTCCGGTCCTCCATAAAGAAGCAAATATTGGAAAATATTTTGGACTTGGGAGATATCGGAAATAAGGAGATCTTATGGCGCTCACAGAATCAAAAGAGATCATGATCGGAACAAAGGCACCGAGCTTTAAACTCAAAGGTGTTGATGGGAAAATACATTCCTTTGAAGAGATCTCGAAAGGAAAAAAAGCAACGGTCGTCATGTTCATCTGCAATCACTGTCCTTATGTGAAAGCTTATTTCGATCGTCTCATTGCGTTGACGCATGAATACCAGAAGAAAGAGACAGCGTTTGTCGGAATCAATTCAAACGATGAAACCAATTATCCCGATGATTCGTTCGAAAAGATGGTGACGCTTGCCAAGCGCAAAGAGCTTCCGTTTCTCTATCTTCGCGATCACGATCAACAGGTCGCGAAAGCTTATGATGCCGTTTGTACACCTGAGGTATATGTTGCAGATTCGACAAACATCATTCGTTATCATGGCGGCATTGACGATAGTTGGGATAACGTGTCGAACGTCACGAAGCACTATCTCAAAAATGCTCTCGACGACATTCTTGCAAACCGAACGATCCAAGAACCGACCCCTCACGCGATGGGCTGTTCAATTAAATGGGCGTAATCTGACATCCAGGTTGGTTCCTTCCTAGACTTCTCCTTTTTCTCGTGTAAAATGCAGTCGGAGACTTTTTATCGCATGATGAGAGCGGAATACCCAAAAAAGAGCTGACACGTAAAAAAACACAAATGATAACAAAGTATTACATCTTCTTCTCTTGGCATTCTTTTTGCTCTTCTTATGAAGCATAAGGGGAAAGGCAGGTTTCATGAAGTATATTCTTTCTCGATTTTTCTTATTGGTCTTTTTCATTCTCATTGTGGTTGTGGCCCTTGAAACCCAAACAAATGCTCAGCTTCGCTTTGTCGAAACCCAAACAAATTTTCAGCCTACTGTCGCGTATGAAGTTAATACACGCGATGACATCGCGCTAGCAGACCTCGACCAAGGCTTTTCTTGTTTTGATTCTGGACCAACGTGCAGTCTTCGCGCTGCTATCGAAAGAGCTAATGCCGATACTTCGAGTAACTCTATTACGATTACGTTTAAAAATAATGGTGTTCATACATTACGTTTAGGTATCGGCAGTGGAGGAGCAGAAGTAGGAGATCTCGATATCACACGCAACCTCACGATTCATGGAAATGGACCGCAAAATACCATTATTGAAGGTTCCCAATTGCATGATCGTCTTTTTGAAATGAGTGGAAATATTGATGTCACCATCGAAAACCTTACACTTCGTAACGATAGTGAAGTAGCAATTGGCGGCTGTATTCTCAATCGTATTAGTGGTTATCGATCCACAAATCCTGGAAAACTCACCCTTCGCAATGTCGTCATCACGGGATGTCAAGGTGGAGCCGGTGGTGCTATTGCGAACTATGGTGCACTTGTCATCGAATCAAGCACACTGAAGTTTAATCACTCAGTCGGCACCGCTTTTGGAGGAGGAGCTATTCTCAACGGAGCAAATGCTGCGCTGACAATCATTCGTTCTTCTCTTCTGTCCAATACAAGTGATGGCAAAGGTGGCGCTCTTTCCCTTGACCCACGAGCGCTTCCACCAGGAGTAACAACTCCTCAGCCACCACGAACTCCCATTACAAGCTTGATTCTATCGAACTCAACAATTCATGGCAATCGAGCACAGGGAGACGGCGGAGGGCTTTTTCAATTTGAAGGAGTTTCTCATCTCTCTTATAGCGCTATCACCGGAAATAACGCGCAAAGAGGAGGAGGTGTTTACATTGAAACCACTCCTACTGGCGGTTTGAGTCCTCAAATGCGACTTCATGCAACGATCATTGCAGAAAATTCAGCACAAACAGGAAGCATTGATTGCGAGGGGCTTCGAAATGGAGGAGGAACTTCCATCCTAACCTTTGGATATAATCTCTTAGGAACGATGAGTAATACAGCTTGCGCCATCGATACAACATTTGCGTCGACGCCTTCTGGAGATGTGATTGGCACCAACGCGACTCAAATTCGCTTCGCAAGTTTTATAGACAATGGGACGATCCCACCGTTTCGGCTCTTGTCACCAGGAAGCAATGCAATTGATGCAGTCCCACAGTCAGAATGTCGACGCTTTATTTCAAGTCCGCAACATACTCCTTTCAGCCGCAATCAAACCAACTCAGAAGATCAACGTATGGCCACACGTCCTGTTGGAAACAACTGTGATATTGGACCTGTCGAAGGATTTTGTGGTGATACCGTGACACAACCTGGAGAAGCTTGTGATGACGGCAATAGCATTAACACCGATCTTTGCACGAATGCCTGTGCTGCTCCGCGCTGTGGCGATGGATTTACTCAAGCTGGGGAAGCATGCGAGATGGGAGCTATGAATAGCAATACAACACCGAATGCCTGTCGAGTTGATTGCAGCGCGCCACGCTGTGGAGATAATGTGATCGACAATGGAGAAGAATGTGATGATGGCAACGCTCTCAGTGGAGATGGATGCAGTAGCCTCTGTAAAACCGAAACAGCTGGAACAGGAAGTGGGAGTGGTACGGGTGGAGGCGGTTCCGTAAATGGTGGTGGAGGAAACAACAATGCTCCACGCTGTGGCGATCGACGTGTTGACAACGGTGAACAATGTGACGACGGAAATCTCGTCAATGGCGATGGTTGTAGTCGCAGATGTCAGAACGAATCAGAAAATGGAACGGGCGATATTTCTGATCCAGATCTCGATCGCGACATAGATCCAACACTTGCTGCAGATGAAGGTGGTTGTGGATGTCATACTAGTGCCGGACACAATACAGCGCCTCTTTTTGTCAGCTTTTTCATGCTAAGCACCACCATTCTTTGCTTACGCCGCTATGCTGTCATGAAACGGCGAAAAAAATAATGTGAAATGGTGGAGCAGAAGGGATTCGAACCCTCGACCCCCACGTTGCGAACGTGGTGCTCTCCCAACTGAGCTACTGCCCCAAAAAAATTATTTTTGCTCTCCCAATCCCGACGTCCGCATCAATTTTCCTCTAGAAAATTGATTTTCGGCGTCGCGGATCCTCGATTCGGCATGCGTTTTCCTCTTGAAAAACGCGCCGAATCGGGACTGAGCTACTGCCCCAAAAATCATTCTCAAAATCATGCCGAAGTTTTGACGTAGGTTATTGCTCACCCATAACTTCGGTCTCCCTGAGAGAAGTAAATGCGCTATATCACCTTGATCTGTAAACACAATTTTTAAAACAGACCTCTTTCTCGCAATTGGCCTTCGAATTGCAAAAGAGTGTCTCTATGGTGAAACTTTTTTCATCTCCATTTCTTTTCTCTCTCATTATTTTATTCATGTGTAGTGCCTGTTCCCATGAAGAAGGTGACGCACCTCTTACGAGCAATTCAAATACTCCGGCTGTCGTCAGTGATGAACCAAAAGAGGAACCACAGTTAACTCCACAGCTTCAGTCTCCTGCTCAAGAAGAACCTCCTATCATGGAACAAGCACTTCCGTCAGTGCAGGCACCAGTTCAAGATCTGAACCAACTCGCAGTTCAAACACCGATTGATCAGAATCAGACACAACCACCAATAGAACTCCCTGCACCTGCACCTGCACCTGCACCTGCACCTGCACCTGCACCTGCACCTGCGGTCACGCGAACCACTCCCGTGGATAATGCAAGCGGAATTAGCACAAAGGCCCAACTTTTTGTGAATTTCAGTGAAGCCATGGATGCTTCTTCTCTCACCAATGCAACTTTTGTGGTGATCGATGATCTCGGAAACACAGTCCCTGGCCAAATCGTCTATGACGACTATACAGGATGGGACTTAAACCAATATCATACTCTCGAGTTTACCCCCAACGCGGAACTGCTTTATGGAAAACGCTATACCGCCACGATCAGAAACCAAGCAACAAATGTTGCAGACATTCCTCTTGCTGATAATGTTTCATGGTCATTTACGGCGGCACCGGCACCGGCCTTTCAAGGACCGCGTCAGATAATAAGTAATTTGGCAGATGTAGCGCTTACTCTTGCTCTTGACCGAGGAGGAAGCATCTATATCGGTGGCTATACGCATGGCGTTCTCCCGTTTCAACAGAGTCCTGGAGTTCGCACAGGGACAGAAGTCGACTCCGATCCTTTCTTTACGAAATTTGATCCCAGCGGAAGAGCACTATGGACAACACAAATTCGAACCGCAGGAAACAACGATCGCATCACCGATATTGCGTTAGATACGCAGCGCAATATTTACGTTGTGGGAACACAGCAAAGTACCACCAATCGGCTTGAAGGTTTTGTCTGGAAATACAGTCCCGATGGTCGAACTCGTCTTAACTCCTATACCATCTCTTCACCTGATGATGACCAAGTAAAGGCAATTGCAATCGACCCGGTAAATCATTTTGTCTATGTGGTTGGACATTCAGCAAATATGGTATCAGATACAACTCGATTTTCTCCGTCAAACCTTGGAGGACTTGAGGATATTTTTCTTTATAAGTTCGATGAAAATTTAAATGTGGTCGTGGGGCACATGATTGCATCCATTGATGTTAATCCAACTGTGTTTCAGTTCAATCCCACACCACGCAACTACCTTCGCAAGGATTTTGTCAATGATGTTGCCGTTGACAGCACAGGACAAGTACATCTTGTCGGATCTACAACCGGCGTGCTTGGCGCCATAGGAACAATCAGCAGTAATTTAGGAGCAGAAGATAGCTTCTGGATTTCGTTTCGTAATAGCGGAAGCAACAATCAATTTTTAACCCGCGCGGTGGCTCGTCAATTTGGAGGCGTTGGTTCAGATATAGCCACAGGTATTGGCTTTGATGCAAACGGAGATATCTACATCAGTGGTTCCACAAACGGAGCTTTGGGAAATATTCCCGCCCAAGGACAAAATGATCTTTTTGCCGTCAAATATAATCGCGCTGGTACACTTCAATGGATGCAAAAACATGGATCCAGTTCATATGATCACGGGAACGCCATTGTGGTCGATCCGACAGGAGATAATTATATATGTGGTGTAACCGGAGGCGCACTCTCTGCTCCTCAAGCGCGGGGAACCTCTGATGGCGTTGTTTTCAAGTTTGACGCAAACGGAAGCTTCACTCTTCCTGGCGGAAGAGTATGGAGTCGACAAACTGAACTCAGCACCGCGACGATGGACGATTTATGGGCTATCGGCATGGACGAGTCAGGCAATATCTATGTCGCTGGAAGTACTGATGGTCTCCTTCCTGGTGTGATACGACTTGCAAATGCCGTGTCACGAGACATTACTCTTTTCAAGCTCGATCCGAATGGGAATCTGATGCGTTTTCCCTAAGAAAAATTTCAGCGAGCATACAGCGCACACTTCCACCACCTATCTTTTTAATCGTCGTAAGATCGGGAGCCAAAATTTTTCCATGAGCTTCGCGCGATTTTGGAGCAGCGTGGGATCCACGAACGTGGGAGATTTTTCGACGTTGTACACCTGCCACAGCCGAAGGAAACCAAATCTGGGACAGACAATTGTAGAGTCTCTTTTAAACAACATGCATTAAACCGAAAAATTTCTTTTCCTTCGAAGAACGAATAAAAAAAGTGGAACGAGAACGAAAAGTAGTCCCATGAGCGATCTCTTCTTCTGAAAGAAAAGCGCATCAGGATTCAAACTACAACCTGCACCGGAAACAAAACCCTGGTTCAAAAGATTTCCCTGATCCATCTCCTGGGCACGAGAGTTGTCCGCATCCATGGTATCTGGTGCTGCTGGCGGTGGTGAAGGGAGAGATGCTGCTCCAGGTGGAGCAGGTGGTAAAGGAGATGTGCCTGATCCTGCAGGTGGAGCCGGTGGAGTTGGTGAAGGTGCTGGTGTTGAACCAGGTGATCCAGATGTGCTTCGTGGTAAATTGATATCTCGCATACGTGCAAAGGGATCAATTTCTCCAAGACCCGGAGTTACAGGGCTAGAAGAAGGAGTACCCGGGGGAAGTTGAACCTGTGGTTCATTTCGACAGTTGCCACTACAGCCATCCCCATCATTACGATTTCCGTCATCGCATTCTTCAGGTGCTCGAATGACACCGTTCCCACACTCGAATTGCAGTACAATTGTTGCCGTTGTCGCAGCTGGAGTAAAAGGAATTACTTGAGTCAGTTCTTGACACTCATTTGAGCAGGAATCGCTCTCACTGTGATTTTGATCGTCGCACATTTCTGTTGGTTGAACAACACCATCGCCGCAGCTGTGTTCAAACGCTCCCATATCAAGACGGCCGACTTCTCGAGGAAACTGAATTCCTCGCTGATCATACGTGATCACTTCTGAAAGTGTCAGTTGTCCACTTCCGTCGAGTCGAATGGCAAGAGCTAAACTTCGACTGCCAGCATTGCGAGCAGGACTGTTCGCTCGCAGAGCAACTGTGATTTGCGAAATGCCGCCCGGAACGGCATTTGAGACTAGCCCTGAATTATTGGCTGGAAGCATGAGACCAGGGGCTGCCACTCCTTTGATATCTGATCCTGGGGGAATGGGATCGCAGGAGGTTATATTTCCAATAAGATTATTTCCCCGTGAAAGAAAACTTGAACTTGGAATATTACAATCCGGATCTCTACGTGAAATATTGGCTGCAATGATGGTATTATAAATCCAGGTGAGAGGCGGAGACAAACGTGGGTCTCGTTGAAGCGGTTGATAAATACCTCCTGCTTCGCCAAACGTAGCAGCATGGTTGAACGCAATCGTACTGCTTGAAATTGCGAGTAATCCTTCATTATAAATTCCAGCACCACTTCCGTTGTTGATAACGTTTTCAGCAATCGTACTGTTATTGATAAGAACTGTTCCCTGTTCATTATAAATACCAGCCCCGTGAAAACCACCAAAATTTTCATTTCTCCAAATGGAACTATTATCAATCGTCATCGTACCCCGATTGTAAAGAGCTGAGACGACAATGCCTCCAGTCACAACACTGTTTCGGAGCGTCAATTCACCATCATTGGCGATGAGATTGGCACGAACATTGATATCAACTGGATCTTGTCGTTCTCCACGAATCGTCACTCCTTCAAGAGAGAGTCGTCCTCCTTGGTGAATCTGAAAGATTCGATGATCACGCATATTCCATGGACGGCGAATGACGGTCAATGCAGAACCATGACCACGAATCACAACGGGATTCGAACCAAAAACATCCAAGTCGCCGATATTGCCATTTTGTACATCGTCGGCTTCTTGCCCATCGTTTTGAAGGTCATAAACACCCTGAACGAGTTGAATCACGGTCGTTGTACGAGATGTGATTGTACGACCATGTTGAAGCGCTGCACGCAACGTACATTGTCCACCGGCCTGGGCGCTTGAGCAAATACGATCAGTATTGCTTCTGTCATTCCCATCAAGCGTTGTGTTTACCGTAATCACACTTTGAGCTTCTCCCTGTTGGGAGAGAAGAAAAGAGAAGAGCATCACAAAAACAACACTTCCTGAAACAATGATTTTTTGTCGAACCATTATGAAACTCCTTCAAACAAAGAGAGTTGCAAAAATGGCACCAAATAAAAAATCCTATAACCATTTGAATTTTCAGTGTTTATTAAAGATCGTGACAAAATAAACGGTGACTCTACTCCTCAATTTTGTGCACAAAAAATTTCAGCAAGCATGCAGCGAACACTCCCGCCCCCGATTGTTTCAATCGTCGTAATATCGGGAGCGAGAATTTTTCCATGAGTTTCAAGTTTCGCCAAAAGTGTTTTGTTTAATGATTGTTTGGCTATCTGCGACATCGCAATAAAAACTTCTCCCTGTGAGTTTTCCAATTCAAGCATGTTGCCCGCAAAGTTTTCAAGATGTACAAAGGAGAGGTCGAAGACCTCATGAGCACTTGATTCAAGCGCTTGTCTCACTTTTTTTCTCTCAGCTTCATGCGGAATCGATTCGAAGCAAACCGCAGCCCACTTCGTTCCAATGGCCATCATGACGTTCGTATGATAAATACTTTTTCCGGATCGATCGACGGCATCAAAAATAATCGGCTGATATCCAATCTCTGTTGCAAATTGTTTCACGAGTTCTGCGTCTGTTCGTGGAGAGAGCGAAGCAAAAACTTGTCGGCCACTATGATCGAACACCATGCTTCCGGTCCCTTCTAAAAATTTATTTTGATTTTCAAAATGGGTGTAATCGATGATGCGATCAACTGCATAATGTTTTTGCAATATTTCGACAATCATCACTCGTCGTTCTGCACGCCGATTTGGTGTCAGCATCGGAAAAAGTGCGATCCAGTTTTCACCGGTGGCAATCCAGTTATTCGGAAAAATCGCATCCGGTTTTTCAGGATAAAGCGTATCGTCAAAGACCAAAACTTTTATCTGATGTTGCTGAAGCAGTTTTGCGAATTGTTGAAATTCGATGTCGACTTGTTTTTGAATTTTATCGAATGAATCTTTTGATCGTTGCTGAAAGACGTTTGAGAGCGCCGTCTCTTCATTGAAACCAAACGCCTTCGGTCGAATCATGAGAACAGTGTTTGCTGAGGTCATAAATATCCTTTTACCAAAGCTGTTTTATCATCTGCAGAATACCAAATTTTATATTCGTGAAAATAATGTTTTACTAGTCGAATAAACTCATTCTCAGTATAGCGATACGATACAGCCGTAATAACAGTATCTCCCTTTTGTATCGGAAGATGATTGATCATTTTTTTAATCACAAATCGTATTTCGACTCTTTGTTTGCTAAAAATAGGAGTGAAAATCACCTGGTCCTCGCCCAATCCAAGATGACGCAAAGGACCAAATGTAAATGTCTGCATAGCGGGTCCTCTGTATGCCTCAATAATTTTTTCTGGGGGGTTATTGATCGAAATCATCTCACTGGCAAAAATGACAAAGCTGTTTTTGGTTCCAGACAATTTCGTTAAAAGATTAAGGATTGTCTTGGATGGAAAATTCATAAATGTTAACCCGATAAGTGTATAGACCGGACGAGTATAAGCATCTGTTGGGATTTTTTGATGGGCAATTTCAAACAGAGAATGAATTGGGGTGACCCTTTCACAATAAGGAAACATTTCATGTTCAGCAATGCTCAGATATTTCAAACTGACATCGACCGGATAATAAAAGACATTCTGGCCACGTTTTTTTAAAAATTTCGCCATCGGTAATGATTTGTCGGGATACCCTGGTCCCAAATCAATAAGACTTACTTCTGTTTTTTGATTGGGGAAAAGTTCTTCCAGATGATTCTCGATCAAACCTACGGTATCGTTGTGGAATGTTTGTGAATAATTCTGATCCTGCATGACCTGAAGATAATCAGCAGATTGTTTTTCATCCAGATAAAGCAAATGGGGTTCCGTAAGTTCCCATGTCATTGGAGCAACTTTTTTTAAAAAACGCTTCGTTTCTTCAAAACAATGATTCATACCTTTTCTGTAATAATACAGCCTCGGTTATAGCTGATCGTGACATCAAACTGTCTGAAAAAATCCAAACCGATAAGGGCATCAATGCCCCATTCTTTTTCAAATCGAGAAGCGAAGACTTGAAAGTTCTTGATCTCATGTCCACAGATTTCAATGGAAGGGAGAACAATTTTTCCATACTTTTGTGTTTGTAAACCCGGCTTGATTCGAATTTCTTTATTGGAGGATTCGATAAAATTGGCATATTCAAGAAACTCATCAGAAAATTCGGTGCGTGGAGCGCCGGTATCGATAACTCCGTCCAGAGCCCGTTTGATGCCAGAGCGATCAAAAACATAGAACTCTATGTGGATGTGATGTTTCTTTGTATTAAATGTAGTGATCGTGCTCGGCATGGCTTCTGAAACCCATAAAGGTCGATTCTCCTGTGTAACGAAAGGCAGTTGGCGTTGAAAGTGCCGGCTTTTGGTAAATTTCTTTTTTTGATGCGGAATGTTTTACAACCACACCGGAAAGAAGATGTCCTGAATCATCAGTATCAAAATCGGTAATTAAAAGCCATTCATCGGGGAATTGTTGTTTCATCTCTTCCCACGTCATTTTCTGCATGCGCCCTCCTCTTTTGATGTTCCAACCTTATCACTTCTCTACACATTCAACGAACAAAAATTTCATATTCATGGTCATTGCACCACAAAATTAAAATACCGATCCGGAAAGGGAGAGAAGTCTGTT
Source organism: Deltaproteobacteria bacterium RIFCSPHIGHO2_02_FULL_44_16 (assembly GCA_001798185.1). Taxonomy (NCBI): domain Bacteria; class Deltaproteobacteria; species Deltaproteobacteria bacterium RIFCSPHIGHO2_02_FULL_44_16. The sequence goes on from MGRM01000009.1 coordinate 181,280, forward strand.
TTTCATCGCATCACTCGTTACTGTTCCTAAAACCAATTTCGTCGAAAATCATGAAACATTTTATCCCAATGCTCACTTAAGGTTTTCGGCGGACGTTTTGGAGGATCGGGGAAATAACGTTCGCCACGAAACCAAGCGGGTCGCTCCAAACATCCGTTGGTTTTCCACCGTTCTTCTTTTGTCATAGAGGTACAGCCGAGATAAAACCGGGCATAGTATCGGAGTTCTCGATAGCTTTGTTGTGTAAACTCCGTCGCTATATCTGGAGGCTCTGGAAGATCTGCCAACATCTGAAGCTGTTCTCTTGCATCCTCAACTCCGCCTTCAAGCCAAGTTCGATAGAGTTCTCGAATATCTTCTTGACCGACATTGTAATCTTTTTCCAGTGCCCGCTTTATACGAGTAGCGTGAATGCGCGCTCGAACATACGGAGGAAGAGCTGAGAAATTTTTTATTTCATACCACTCTATATTCTCTCGCTGATCTCCTTTTTCCAGCATGTAAAGATACGCGCTCGCGAGTTCGATTTCAGCCGACGTTGCTGAGGCAATGCCTTCTTGCGTTTGTTCAAATCCAGAAAGTGTGGTCCGAACAACAAGAGGATACGTATGCGTTCGAAAGTGTTCGGCAGCAATATCGATATACTCTGTCTGACAAAATGCTGTTGCAGAACCACCATGTCCACACCACGAACCAACTGGAGTTCTCATTTGCATTGCCAATAATTGCAACGCTTTCTCGCGATCTGGTTCCATTCTCAGATAAGCACGTGTTGCACGCTCTCGAATGTGATTGTTGATGCCATTTCGCGCGAGATCTAAAAAAGTGGGAAGTACTTCTGGACGGTGACGAAAGAGGGGTGAGTGAAGCGCATCGATTGCCGTAGCAACGTGTCGCCAATCTTTCTCTCTGGTCATCGCCAACAGAGTTTGTGCAACGAGTTCAATCGCTTGAGGAGGAAACCCATCACCCCAATCCGTGTGCCCAGCAATTGCATACTGAATATCTAAATCACGTCCTTTTTTGAGTACATCGACAAAGAGACGATTGCGCTCTTCTCGAAGAGAGGGAGGAAGAGCCGTTGCTGAAGCCAAAGCATAAAGAGCATCCTGTTTTGCTTGTACTGACGCACGAGAATTTCTCACTATTCGAATATAATCACCTACAGCTTTTTGCGTCAGTCGATCGAGGTCAGCCATTTTCGTCCGCGAAATGGGCAAGCCGATTTTCCGCACGTCACTATCGTGAACACATGCGTACCGAGTAAGCTGTGGTGTTGAAACCACATAATGATCAACACGATTCCATCCTTCTTGCGATAGAGGATTGTTTTGACAGGGTTCAAAAAATTCTTGTGTGGACTTTGCAACACACACGGCTATGCGCGGAGAAACGTGGACAGGATTACATCGAGAAGAAACCATAAAAAAACTTCTTAATCTATGGATGTATTTATATCAACATACTCTATTTGACTACGGCATGTGCACCCTGCAGGATTTGAACCTGCGGCTACCTGCTCCGGAGGCAGGTACACTATCTGACTCCGCAAATCCTTCGGATTTGCTGCGCGGATTGGCAAAGCCAATCCTTGCTCCACTGAGCTCTGTGCCCCTGGTAGGAATCGAACCTACGCAGCTAGCTCCGGAGGCTAGTACTCTATTTGACTTCGCACATCCTTCGGATTTGCTGCGCGGATTGGCAAAGCCAATCCTTGCTCCACTGAGCTAAGGGTGTATCTTCACTGTCCATATCAAACACTTTACTTGAGGCAAATAAAGAATGTAGAAACCGCCGTATTATGCGAGCGGAATGGAAAAAGCATACCCTTGAATTTGTGAAGCCAATGGGAACATCGCGAGGAGTGATGCAGACGCATGATGTTTACATCCTCTCGCTCCATGATGAAACAACGGGTTGCACTGGTCTTGGGGAATGCTCTCCCCTTCCCGGCTTAAGCATCGATGCTCGTCCCGATTTTACTGAAAAACTTTCAGAAGTTTGTGACCATATCAATTCACATCTGGGGTCAAGTCTTGACTTTTCACTTTCATCACTAACACAAACAACTTTGTTGAATCGAAAAGTAAAAAGTCAAGACTTGACCCCTTTTGTGCTTGATACAGATTTAGAGAGCTGGCCAAGCATTCGCTTCGCACTTGAATCAGCTCATCGCGATCTGGAAACTGGAGGCAAACAACTTCTTTTTGAAAGTGACTTTACGCGAGGAAAACTTTCCATTCCCATCAATGGGCTTGTCGTCATGAACGATACAGAAACCATGCTTCGCGAAGCGATTGCCAAAGTTGAATCTGGTTTTGATTGCATCAAAATCAAAATCGGTGCTCTCGATTTTGAAAAGGAATGTAAACTCCTTGCTGAAATTCGAAAGCGCTGCGCGCCAGACAAAGTTCAACTCAGACTTGACGCTAATGGCGCATTCGCACCAGATGAGGCATTCGAAAAATTAGAACGACTGAGCTCTTTTCACATTCACTCGATCGAACAACCTATTAAAACTGGCGCTTTTTCTGTCATGGAAAAACTTTGTTGTGAATCCCCTATTCCTATCGCACTTGATGAAGAACTTATTGGTATTCATGATCGAGATGAAAAAGAAAAACTGATCACCACGATTCGTCCGCATTATCTGATTTTGAAACCAACACTCCTCGGTGGCATCGCTGCATGCGAAGAATGGATCACTCTCGCAAAGAAACATCACATTGGTTACTGGATTACATCAGCACTTGAATCGAATGTTGGACTGAATGTCATCGCGCAGTGGACAGCAACACTGAATCCCACGATCCATCAAGGCTTAGGGACTGGTTTGTTGTACAAAAATAATTTTGAAAATTCTTTGAAGATCAAGGAAGGCAAACTTTGGTATGTTTCCACGTCGTCCGGGCCAAAATAAAACGTAAACTTGACTTTGCATAATATATCTCTTATCGTAAAGTCAAATTTACGGAGATATTATGGATCTGGATCAACTTTTTGCTTTTCATGAAAATAGCTTAAAAAAAGTACCGCTCACACGTCGCTATCTCTACTCTCGTCTTGACTGGACACAACGAGCAATTTGTCTGTGGGGAGCCAGAGGGGTTGGGAAGACAACGCTCTTACAACAATATTTTTTAGAAAAATATAATGATGTAGAAAAGGGCCTCTATATCTCTGCTGACAATATTCAGGTCGCTTCACTCGGATTATTTTCCATTGCTGAAGAGTATTTCAAATATGGTGGAGAACTTCTCATGATCGATGAAGTCCACAAATATCCAAACTGGTCGCAAGAAATTAAAAATATTATTGATACCTATAAACAGAAACAGATTTTCTTTAGCGGCAGTTCTGCCATTGCCTTGAACCAAGGACTTGCAGATCTCTCCAGACGCATCGCAGCATATACCTTACGCGGTCTCTCATTTCGCGAGTTTCTGGAGCTGCAGCATGGTATCCATTTTCAACCGTTCACCCTCAATGATATTTTGAAAAATCATATTAAAATTGCCACAAAAATAATACGGCAGACAAATATTCTCAAAAGCTTTCGGGAATATGTATCGTGGGGCTATTATCCTTTCTTTTTGGAAAGCCAAGAGTTGTATCATCAGCGTTTATTGCGAGTTATCGAAAGGGTTTTGACAGAAGACATTCCAGCAATAAGTAACATTACTCCTCCCAAGATTCTCTCTTTAAAAAAATTGCTTTGGCTCATCGCTTCTTCCCAACCCTTTATCCCTCATATCGAAAAAATGAGCAGCGCCATTCAACTCTCTAAAGAGTATACATACCATTTTGTTGAGTACCTGGAAAAAGCAGGCCTGCTGCATAGCCTTTTTTCTCCTGCAAAAGGATACAAACGCATTCGAAAACCAGGTAAGATTTTTTTGGAGAATACAAACATGCTTGAAGCAATTAACGGCTCATTAAAACTTACAGGAGAAACAGGAACCATCAGAGAAACTTTTTTTGTAAATCAACTCAAAGAGTTGCCGATTTTTTTAGGAGATCGTGCTGACTTTATCGTTGATAAAATAACTTTTGAAATTGGCGGCAAGAGCAAAAAAGAAACACAATTAGAAAAGGTACAGGACGGATATTTGGTTTTGGATAATATTGAAATAGGGAATCAAAAGAGAATTCCTCTCTATTTATTTGGATTTCTTTATTAACAAACTGTGGGCATGACAGGGTTCGAACCTGTGACTTCCACTCCCGATGTGGCGCAGATTTTTTGTGGGCATGACAGGGTTCGAACCTGTGACTTCCACCGTGTGAGGATGGCACTCTTCCACTGAGTTACATGCCCACAAAAAACTGCACGCCACATCGAGGATCCTCGATGTCGCAAATGATTTTTGCAATACAAAAATCATGCGAACATCGGGACGTGTGAGGATGGCACTCTTCCACTGAGTTACATGCCCAAAAGAGGGATGGACGCTACTAACGTAAGTCAGGATGAATTTCAAGCAGAAGAAATCACGGCATATTGAGAAGATAAGCCTCTCCGCGACCTAAATTATTCCCCGAACAGTGAGCAGCTCCGAAATCAGAGGCAAAGATCGCGTAGCGACCATCGCGTGAAATACTGGCACGCGGTTGCACCCAGTAACCGCAACTTGTAGAACGATGATGAGCGAGTCTTCTGACACGACCATCGACATATTGAAGGAAAATTTCTCCTTCGAGTGCATTCCATCCGTTACTCTGATCAACGCTTGTCGTGACAAGACAACTCCCTGCTGGGCCACGACAGGAGATATGTCCTCCATGTCCCCAACTCATCTGCTGCACATAGGATGGTGCACTTGCAGTTGCTGATCCTGGAAGATCGCGCACGCCTAGGGAAAGCTGGCCGCTTGGATGATAGAGTTCAAAGACCATAAAAAATTCACTTCCATCAGCGCGTATTCCGAGATCCCCGTGTTGATGGCCATCATACACGCGGCCGACAAAGGTCCCTGTTGAAATGTCAAAACTCTCAAGTCCACTGCATCGGCTTGTTCCGTCACGTTTCCACTGCACCATTAAATATCTGCCAGCGGGCGAGACGCCGACCCAATCGGGCTCAAGGTTTCCCCACTGCGGATCTGGAGCGCAAATCGCGCTGTTGTATAAACCATTGAGTGAAATCGAAGCTCCAAGAGATTGCGTTTGAAGATTAAGCGCAAAAAGATGTTGATCGCCGTTTTGCATCGATGCCATGCCAGCCATCCACATTCCATTTTCGGAAAGTTCATCGAAGGATTGATTGCTACGAATTCGTTGATACGATGAAGGAAACGTAAAATGCGGCGTCACACTTCCACTATCGACATCAATATAAAGAACACCGAGCGATGTATCGCCGTTACTGTCATATGCCACGATCGTATGCGCAAGCATTGGATGCCAACGTGGAGCATTGATATTTGTTAAGTTCACGGACATCGCTGCAAGCGTATCACGACGACGGACCACATACGTATCATCTTCAATAAGAAGAAGGTACTGATTATCTGTAGAAAACGCTTGCAGTTGAGAATAGATCTGCGTTCCAAATCCTCCCTGACTTACACGATTGGTTACACGACGAAGTGACGTGCCAAAGACCGGATCGACAAAAAGAGAATCATAAGAAGGAAGTGAAAATGTTGATTGCTGTGCAATCACACTCGGATCATCGATCACATTCCCGGTTCCTGGAGCTGGCGATGGCGCTGGAGTTGGTTGTGGTATGGGAGATGGCGTTGGCGATGGATTTATCACTGGACCTGGTAATCCTGCGATCCCTTGAAGAGGGGCGACAGCCCCAGCAGCACTATGGACACCAACAGGAACTGTTATACTTTCAGAAAAATCAGCTTTGCTGACACGTAAAATAATATCGGTTGGAACTGTAATTCCCGCGACTTCCACAAGCACGCCGGTAATCGAACACCAGTCATACGTAAATGTAGCGCTTGGTGTTGTTGTTGCATCGATGCGTGTCCAACAACCACTTCCCGCTGGCGAAGCATAGACCTGATACGTCGCATAGCTCGTATCACACTCCGGTCGGAGATAATTATTAAAACTAAATTTGAAATGAGTTTGACCAAGCACACTCGGATACCACTGACTATCGGCTGGTGCTGAAACCACGAGACTACTTGCTGCAAGATTCCCCATATTCTGTGGCCATGGATTGCACACAGGTGCAGGAGCCGGCGGTACTGGCACTGGCGCAGGAGCTGGTAGCGGAGGTTCAGGAACTGGTTCAGGTTCAGGTTCTGGCTCAGGCAACGATGGCAATGCAATCGGTACAGGTCCAGTTGTCATCTCTTCAATCGGAGCACTGCAATCAGTTTGAGCATCATCAGCAGTGCTTGCGCACACGACCATACGATAGCGTGTGCCAGGAGTGAGGTACGTGAGCAAAAATCGAAAATTATTATTGGCAATGCTTCCAAAAATTCTTCCACGTGGAACTGTATCATTTTTTAGTTCCACACAATTGCCACCATCAAGCGCACATTGATAAAGTTTATAACTTCTATAGGACGGAAGCGCATTTGTATTTCGCGTCATTGAAAATTCGAGCAGATGATCCGCAGCAATCGTGCGAGTGATGTCAAAAGGGAAACTTAGCGCAGCAAGAGGAAGAGCGATAGCCCCATCGCTTGGATTGAGAGGAGCACTCCCCTGCGTCGTCGCCACAAAGATCGGATAGGTAAATCGCTGTACGCCGTTATTTCCCGTCACTTCGAAGTGATACGTTGTTCCGGGAATAAGTCGTTGCGCCTGTAATCGAAACGAACTCGTATAGGGTTCACTGAGAATATAGACCTGCGGTGTGGTCGTGCGATCGATGGAGAAAAATTGAGACGATCCTTCGTACGCAAATTTCACCGAAAAATGTCGTGTGCGATAGGTGCTTATTGGAAGTACTGAACTGTCGAGAGGGACGACGATCGAGTGATAGCCCGTTGTAGTAGAAGCTGTTGCAGAACTCTCGGCTTTCGTCAGAAGTGAATCGAGACTCAGCTCACTAAAATCTTCGTCAACCAGTTCATGTTCTGGGAATTCGCTCTCTGTCGCAGATCCGCATCCCGAAACGATCATACTGCAAAGAAGGATCACATAAAGACGCTTCATATTTTCCTCCATACTGCATCGTGACCAAAACTTTATGTCATTGCGAGGAGTCTCCCAAGATTCGTGGGGGACGACGAAGCAATCTCCTGCAGACAGTGTGCTCAGGAGATCGCCACGCCCGCCAGTGAACTATTGGCGGGCTCGCGATGACACCACTTGAAACAGACCTTAAAACCAGATTGGATTCTCATCGATAAAATCCATCACAGCATTGTACTTGGCGCTGCCTGGTTGATCCTGATATTCGAGCAATCCCCAATATCCGTGTTTTCCATAGGTGCCGACGCTGTCAAAAAGGACAAAGAGTTCTCCGCCGCGCGCCTTCCATCCGTTGAGATATTGTGTATAGAGTTGACCCATGCGCGGATCGCGATTCACATTGGCAAGCAGATCGTGAACATCTTTGTACTGATCGTCAAGAATAGCTCCGCGAACAACAAGATGCTGACCCCCTTCATACGCAAGAAGATCAACACCGTGCGCAGCAGCAACTTGAAAACTGCGGTCCATATATTGAAACGCAACCTGAAGTGTTGCAGGAATACCGCCTGGAGGAACCGGCGCTTGCGCACTATTCAGTAAACCTCCGGCAAAAAGTTCCTGGAAAACTTTATCAACACCGCCATCAGCATCAGCCATCCACGACCGCACAGCAGCAACGTTGCCAGTATCAACCATGAATCCAAAATAAGGAGCGATCGCGAGCGCGTCGATTTGGCTCCCACATGTCTTTCCGCCATTTTCTGCGGCATAGAGAGGACAGGAGAGTTCTTGATTGCTCACCCCAATACTCGCCGCCTGCGAACCCATCACGCAAACAACACGACTCTCTTCTCCTGTAAAAACCTGCTTCCAGATGTTGCACATTTCAACCGTCCGTTTTGCAAACCAGTTGAGCTTTGCGATATTCGGATCGGTCTGCTGTGGCCACTGTTGTAAACCCTTTTGCGTCATATAATTTCCACCGATGCTATAGGGATAAGCTCCGTTCCAGACTTCGTTTCCATATTCGAGATAAACTTTCTGCTGACTTCCGAGTAGTGATTTGGTGAGCAGCGCATACTGACGAACGAAATCATCTGACGCCGCATGTTGCATTTCAATCCAAGGATCAGCCCCAGTTTTGTTCGCCATTTCAATCATCACTTCTGGCGGAGCACCTTTATATGAGTCGCTCCAACGCGCATCGCTGATGAGCGTCCGCTGATCCCATTCTTGAATGAACATTTCATTCACTTGCGTGAAATGTAAAAATCGAAGCGTTTTAAATTTTGCTATCTTCTGTAAAAACAGAGGATGAAAAATTTGCGTTGCATAATTTTCTTCAAAACTGCTGAAGACTCCGGAGCAGCTGCTGGCATCTGCATGGAAGCTTAAAGAATCACCATCACAGGTGCCGCCTGGCGGAAGGACGCGAATATTTCGAATGTAATTTCCGGTATGATTCGGATCGGTCTTCCTGATACGAAGTAAAATGCCTGCATTGGGTCGCACATCGATCACATCGCGACCAAGTGAAGAAGCCGCAACATTTTTCACGGCATCCATCTCGTACTCGATCACTCCCTCACCATCATAGAGAACAATATATTGACCACCGGGATAGTGAGCTCCCTTGATATGGCCATGAATGAACGCTGATGCATATCGATACGCTGCATTTGCGTCATCGATTGCAGGAAGCGATTTCACCCAACCATCTGCATCGAGATCGAGTTTCGCTTGTTCTTTCGTATCCCATCCAGACGCAGGACAGGATGATGGATTTCCATCGGGACGATATTTATTGCACTGCGTATACCACCCGCCCGAAGATTTCATTCCATCAAGCACCACCCACTCCGGACTCCAATATCCAAAAGTTCCAAGGTTCACACCGAGCGGTGACGATGCGTTCACATAGGATGGATGAGGTGGTTGTGGAGTCGGCGTTGGCTCAGGATCAGGAGCAGGTTCTGGTTGAGGTTCTGGAGTTGGGGCTGGCGACGGCTCTGGAACAGGCGCCGGTATTGGTTTAGGTGACGGGACGGGTGTCGGCTCTGGTTGTGGAACTGGTGGTGGTTCTGGAACCGGAGTCGTCTCTGGTGGCAAACCTTGTCCCGGCACAACATCGCTTACAAGTCGGAACGAATCAGCGATATTCCCATCAATATCTTTGAAGTAACAAGCAGCTTCGTTCGCAACACCATCTTTATTGAATTCGCAAAAGAGCGCTCCAAAATTTCCATTTTGTAGCGTGCCATAGTTGGCAGCAAACCACGCCTCTTGGCCGAGCCATTGATTCTTGAGAAACTCGACACTTCTTCCGCCAAGACCTGAGATAAATCCAAATGTCTGGCCATAGTCGATATGCATCGTGTTGTTCGTAGAAACAACATGACGTGCTGCAAGATTATCAAAGAGATACGAGCGCGCATAAACGTGATTATGCGCTGTGGCGAGAATCGCGCCAGCGTTGCGACATTCTTCCTGAGGCAGATTGATCGACGCTTTGTAACTATCCAAATTGTTATGCATCGAACAAATTCTCCACATCGAAGCGCTGGCAGCAAATGCATTTCGGATATAGCTTGTATGATCGGTTCCAGCGATTCCGGCTCCTGAAAGAACAAATCTCATTCCACGATAATCACAGGTTTGATTCACCCCGAGACCTCCACTACACGTGAGGCCACTGATGCGACTGATGCGTGACTGCATTTTACTGAAATACGTATCCCACGGCACATCATGATGACCCATCGAAATGAGAAGCGGAAAATCACTTCCAAGATATTGGTCGATCAATCGTTCCCATTCGCCAGGATCATTATTGTAATTGAGATCGCCCTGAATCATCAGAAGATCAGTCCCTTCGTCATGGATCAATTGAAGGAGAGCTTCACCACCAACGGTGCCATTCATGTCCCCCGTAAAGGCGATCTTGAAATTGACAGGCGTTGCATTTGGATCAGGCGCTGGAGGTGGAGGAGGAGGCGGTGGAGAAGATACAGGAGGCGATTCAATCGTGCCGCGTCCATGCAGAAAACCGACAAGCTGTGTCCCATCACCGAGTTCTCCGTTGGTGCAATCGAGTCCAGCATTGAGACACTTCGTCACAAAGGTTCGAACGATCTCATCATCCCATCCGTTAAACCAATCTGCGTGACCAGTCATCCCACCAGGTGAGAGAGGATCAACGTCAGAAGAGATCCTCCATCCTGTTGTTCCTTCTGGAACGGTGACAGGAAATTTAAACTGAAACGTAATGCGCGGAAGCGGTACCGGATGAGATGCAGGACAAATTGATATTTTTGTGATTGGATCATGGACTGGCTGCGCCATATGACTCTTGTGATCAGCAGAGTCGAGATTCACTCCATCCCAACACTGCGGGAAAATAACGCTCCACATGAGCGTATCCCCTTGAGCACATGAGGGAATAAAGGATGAAAAATCTTTAGAACTCGTAATCGGTTTTGAGAGACAATTAAACTGATTGATTCCGACACTCTGCGGTTCAGTCGCTTTTCCATTTCCAGAAATCATTCGAAGTCCAACTGGCATGGCTTCAATCAAACGATGATCCACGGCACCATGTTTATAATAAATATTCGCCGGCTTGGGATGCACAACATTGCCATCGGCATCAAAAAGAGCAGGGACCCAATAGGACGAACGGTTCAGTGTTCCACCCTGACAGGTCGAGCCACCACTGGTGCGAATACTGACATTGGTCGAAAATTCGTCGATCGCATCATTGCCGAAAAAAAGGTGAAGATGCGAATGACCTCCTTGTCCCGGAAAAACAATGGGATCGTTGTAGCTCCCATGTGAAAAGGCGCAGATCGTTCGAAAGTTTGCGCCAAACGGCGCTGCGGGAACAAAGGGTCGATCGGCTTTGCGAAGGCCTTGTCTTAAGTTCAGACTATTATCGACATCGATTTTGCGCGACGCACTTGTCGTTTCATTTCCGGATGTATCGCGCGCTTTGACGATGACCAGATGCGAGGTTCGATCCACAAATATTTTTGTATCGAGTGATATTTCGTAAGGAGCAGTGGTGTCAGTATCGATGACCTGTCCATCGACGAGAAAACTCACACTCTCAACACCAACATCGTCGAGAGCTTTTGCCTGAAGCAGGATCGTATTGGAAACATCTTCTCCATGATACGAAGGTGAAAGTATAAAGACGATCGGCGCAACGATATCTGGGCCAGAGACTGGAGGATTGAGTGGTGACGGTGGCGCTTCCGGTTGAAATTCTTTAACGAGAAACCCATCAATCGGATCGATCGCTATGGCTTTGTGATCAACATCATTCTCGAAAAAATCGATTCCCCCTTCTCCTAATGAACCACACGATGTGTTTAGACAAAACGACACCCATAGGGCAAGCCCCAAAATCCTCTTCATACTCCCCCCTCTCCCTTTTCTCGAAAACAGTAGCTCCTCGTGCTACCAAGAGAGAAAGTCGAGCAACACCCATGCCAATAAATTTTATAAGTGCTTATTTAAAAAGTGGAATGATAAACAGAGGTTCATTCGGCTCAAAAAAAACCCAGATGATCAACCGATCAATGTGAGAATAAAAAAAACGTCAAACTTCTCATATTGAAAGAGAAAAATCGTTGGCAGACCAAAAGGTGCCTGACATCTTTTTGGCACGGTATGAGTGCAAAAAAGTGTCTGGCACTGCTTTTGGTCTGCAACGATCGCCAAAAGAAGTGTCAGGCAGTTTCTTGCATAAACCCCATGCCAGAAATCACCCAGACACCTTTTGACTCACAGAAAGTCGCTTGACCAGCTAGATGAGATTCTCTATGTACGCCAGACCGCGCGCGAAGAAGCATCATCTCGTTCATGCTGAGCTTGTCGAAGCATGGGCCCACCCTTCGACAAGCTCAGGGTGAGCGGAATCTAAAAAGAGGAGCCATTGTGACTCAAACATTTGACCATCTTTTACTTTTAGGCCGCCCGGCTGCGGGAAAAAGCGAATTCATCGATTTCATGAAAAAAACGTCAGATAATGATCGTGCTCGCGATTTTCACATCGGAAACTTCGAAGAGCTCGACGATTTTGTCTGGCTTTGGGAAAAATTTGTCGAAGACGATCTCTGGCAAGCAGCTGGGTTTCCGCGCCTTTACTCCGATAAATTCGATGGAGGTCGCAATTGTGGTCTCAAATCAAACAAAGGCGAACTTTTCGACTTCATGTTTGCTCGTTTTAATCATGAGGCCAAAAAGCATTTTCTCAATCGCTCTGATTTTTACCACGATGGCACGCTCGTGATTGAATTCGCACGTGGCGGCAAAGATGGCTACACTCGTGCACTCCCACGACTCTCCAATGAAATCCTGGAACGAGCCGCGATTCTCTACGTAAAAGTTTCCTACGAAGAATCGTGTCGTCGCAATGAAGCTCGTTACCGAGAAAAATTGGCTCATTCGGTGTTAGCACACAAAGTTCCAGATGAAACACTCGACCATTTTTATCGTTTGGATGATTGGGACACACTCACTCAAGAACGAAAAGAAGGAGTGCTCGACATCAAAGGCATTCACATTCCTTTTGTCACGATGCTGAACGAACCTGAACTGACAGAACGCGAACCCCTTGCGAAGCGCTATGGTTCTGCACTCCAAAAGTTATGGCAATTGTACAAGCATTCCCCCTCTTAGGATAAGAGGGGGTAAGAGGGCGTTACGATCTCGATCGTATTCGATCTTTTGCGAGCCAAAAGGTGTCTGGCAGATTTCTGGCATGATGTTAATGCCAGAAACTGCCTGACACTTCTTTTGGCGATGAAAGTACAGACCAAAAGAAGTGCCAGACGCTTTCTGAAACAACAAACGTTCCAGAAAGTCGTCAGGCACCTTTTGGTCTGTGCGAGAAAGGAATATTGTGACCCGAACATTTGACCGTCTCTTTGTGCTTGGCCGTCCTGCTTCAGGAAAATCAGAATTTCTCGATTTCATGAAAAAAATTTCAGATGCCGAACGTGCTGAGCGTTTTCATATCGGCAAAATGAAGATCCTTGACGACTTCGTTTGGCTTTGGGAACATTTTGAAGAAGACGATATGTGGGAAGAGCTCATCGGAAAACGTTTTCATTCAGAGCGATTGGAACATGGCTATATGAATTCACCTGAAATTTTCGATCTCACGATGAAAAAATTTAATCATCTTATTTCACGTGATTTTCTCGACAAAGAGGATTTCTACAAAGACCATACACTTCTCATTGAATTTGCGCGTGGGGGCGAAAAACCTTACAAAAATGCGCTTTCTCTTTTGCTCCCCGAAATTTTTCAGAGAGCTGCCATCCTTTATATTGAAGTCCGCGGAGAGGAATCGGTTCGGCGAAATAATGCTCGTTACAAGGAAAAGTTAAAACATTCTATTTTGGCGCATAAAGTTCCTGACGAAGTCATGGCTCGTTATTATAAAGAAGATGATTGGAAAATGTTAACGGAAAAAAGGGATGATGGATTCTTAACATTGAAAGGAGCGAAGCTCCCTTTCGTTACGATGAACAATGAACCTGAATCAGTTGACCCGAGCGTCCTCGGTTGCCGCTACGAAGCTGCGCTTTCCCATTTGTGGGGTCTCTTCTCGGGAATGAGAACCTAACCCAACTCCTTTTTGAGACGATGCGTTCATGGCAGGATTCGTGATTTTTCCTTGTCGAGCCTTTGCTCTTTTCTCTACGACAGCACGCCATGCAAGGAAGAAAATAGCTCCAAGAATCAACGCCACTCCCGCGAGTTGAGAGACATCGGGGCTTTTGGATCCGAAATAAAATGCCAATAAATAGGTTGAAATCACCCCCGAAACCACACTTGACGCGCGATTGGCAGGAACCGTAAAGGTATTCTCGCGTTTATCGAGGAAAATAAGGCTTCCAAAGAGACCAGTCCCATATGAAAAAAAGCCGATGAAGAAAATCGGCCAGAAGTATTGCGTCAAAGGAATGGCACTAAAACCGTACCAGAGCATTCCTGGAACCGTATCGGCATTCATGTTCCTGCCAAAAAGTGCGATGACAAGAAGAGAGCCAAAGAGGACGATATTGGCTGTTAACTGCTCTTCCGTAAAGTAACGACGACGTTCAATGGAATCATCACTCTTCGCGCGATTACTCATAAAGAGAATGCGAATAAAATAGGAAAAAAGATAAAGACCGATGTTGATCCCTGCCGCAACGGTGAGCGCCGCTCCTGCCTTGCTTAAAAACGAAACCAAAAGGGCTGCAAAACTTAATCCCGCCGCAACCCATGAAGGCCAATAGATGTGGCGTTTTCTCTTCCGTGCGAGAAAATCAATCATCGGCGCCATCACCAGCACGCCTCCACGCATGAGGAGCATGGCAAAGACAATCGAAATCCCGTCAAAAGTATAGGCAAGGGTTGTCGTCATAATCACGCCTGCAGTACAGAGACCGGAAATAAACGTGAACCATTGTGGACGAGGAAGGGTGAGATGACCCACGCGAAATTTTGTCGTGTATTTCCACCAACCAGCAAGCGTAATAAACATCAGCATCCCAAAGCTGCTGGCAAAAACAACGACGGGTTGAATTTGAAAACCGGTGAAACCAACTCCATTCATCCCTTCAAACATGCCCTTCGTAATCATTTTCGTCATCATGGAATAAGGAATGTAGGAAGCGAAATAGCCAAAACAGAGGCCGAAGATGCCGATCGCTGCAAGGCGTTTAGCCCAGGTTGATGTCTGTTGATTCATATTTTCTCCTTCATGTTTAAGCCTGTTTCAAGGAATGTCATCGCGAGCTTCCGTAGGAAGCGTGGCGATCTGACCGAAGGTCATCCTGAGGCAAAGCCGAAGGATCTCCCGGAGATCCCTCGCTTCCGCTCGGGACGACACCTTGTGTCGGATTGCTTCGTCGCTGACGCTCCTCGCAATGACAAACGAAGTAAAACAGACCTTACTCTAATCCTGCAATAATCGATGTTTTATAATACGGTTCACCACCAGGAATCATTTCCTGAACGGTCTTCCCATTTTTTGAAACAATACGACGCACTTCATCATAATCTTCATCGCTTGTCGGGATGAATCCTTCTATATTATAAAGTTCGCGAAGCGATGTTTTCCCGAGATCTGTCGTTGCAAATTCCTGCAACGCGGTCACAAGTTTCGTCTTCACTTCAGGTGAAAGATTTCGTCGTAGAGCTATAGCGCCTGTCGGCATCTGCTTCGTAATATCCAGAATCGCAACCTTCCTCACTACATCAGGATAAAGATCGACCACGCCGATACGAGCATCTGTGGCACTACCATCAGGAGCTGGTGATGCATAATAAACAAAAGCAGCATCGGCTTTTCCGGTGTAGACATCGGCAGCAGCTTGATAGTGACTCCCCGCAAAATATTTTTCCTTCAGTTTAATTCCCTTTTCCTTCAAATAGTCGAGGGCATAGAGATAACCGGTAGTTGAGTAGACATCGACAAACGCAATCTTTTTTCCATTCAGGTCTGCTGGAGTTTTGATGTGAGCATCAGCACGAACAAGCACTTCTCCTTGATAATAGCTCTGCTGCGGAGCATAGACATAACGAAGACTTGCTTCGACCTTGGCATAATCACGGGCAAGAAGATAGCCAAGCGTATTCATAAAAGCCACATCAGTTTTTTTCTGACCAAAGTCTTTGACGATCGTCACAAAATCAGCCGTTGGAACGGTTTCAATCACCAGACCAGTTTTTTCTTGAAGAAAATTTTTCAGCAGAAATGCATTTTTTTCGACGGTTTCATTACTTTTCAATGGCATGAGATAGAAGCGAACAGGATTTGCGCTCGTTCCAACTTCTCCCTTTCGTCCTGAACAACCCGCAGCAAGAAAGAGAAGAAGGATAAGAGAAATATTCTTTAAACGCATAGCGCCTCCGAAATGTGGGAAAGTGAAGATGACCTATCATGCAAACGCTTTTTTGCAAGCTTTCTTGCTCTCATCATCTTCCATTGATACAAGCGCTCATGACCTCTCTACAACGAACCTTTCGGGCATTTCGCCATTATAATTTTCGACTTTATTTCGGTGGACAATTTATTTCTCTCATCGGCAGTTGGGCACACTCAACTGCTCTTTCATGGCTTATCTGGAGAATGACGCAATCCTCGCTTCTCCTCGGCGTTATCGGTTTTTCGAGCCAATTCCCCATTCTTCTTTTGGGATTGTTTGGGGGCGTCATTGCTGATCGTTGGAATCGACATCGTATTCTTCTCGTCGCCCAAACGCTCGCCATGATCGCCTCTTTTCTTCTCGTTTTTTTAATGGTCACGCATAAACTTAATCTCTGGAATGTGGCCATCATCAGTTTTTTTCTCGGCATCGTCTTTGCCTTCGAATTTCCAGCGCGACTCACCTTTCTCATGGATGTCGTAGGTCGCGGCGATCTTCTCAATGCTATATCGCTTCACTCAGCAATGTTTCATATCTCTCGTATGATTGGACCTGTGGCTGCAGGATTTAT
Source organism: Deltaproteobacteria bacterium RIFCSPHIGHO2_02_FULL_44_16 (assembly GCA_001798185.1). Classification (NCBI taxonomy): domain Bacteria; class Deltaproteobacteria; species Deltaproteobacteria bacterium RIFCSPHIGHO2_02_FULL_44_16. The sequence continues at coordinate 197,888 of MGRM01000009.1, forward strand.
TGTTGCTTGGAAAGATGAAAGTCTCTGTTTTCTTTTCGATGGTTTTACCTTTCTCATTTTCATCGTGACTCTTCTCATGATGCGTCGCAGCGATCTGATGCCGATGGAAATAAAACAGGAACAGAAACACGTCATGGAATCCATTTGTGAGGGAATTCGCTATGCGTGGAGAGATCCCACCACGCGCCTTGAAATATTTCTCGTGATCATTATGGGTTCAGCAGGATTTTCATTTATAGCGCTCATGCCTGTCTTTGCCGATCATATCTACGGAGGTTCAAGTATCGAATTTGGCGGCCTCATGGCAGCTTCAGGCATGGGCGCGATGGTGAGCGCACTGAGTCTTGCACGTCGTGAACACTCTTCTCATCTTCTTTCCGTTGCAACGAAATCGATGATTCTCTTTTCTCTTCTTCTTTTGGTGTTCTCTCAGATAAAAATTTTATGGATGGGGATCTCGCTTCTTTTCATCCTCGGTTTTTTTATGAATCGCGTTGTTGCACATCAAAAACTACGTATAGTGAATTAACTTTTAGTATGTCATCCTCGCGAAAGCGGGGATCCAGAAAAGCTGATGCTACCTGGATTCCTGCTTTCGCAGGAATGACACCGTACTCATGAAAAAAAATGAATTCACTATAGAAAAATAAAAGGCGACCAGGTGGTCGCCTTGAGTAAAACATCTCTATAACTTTTCCTTAGAACTTTGCTTCTAACTGAATAAGCGCTCGATGATGATTATCGTTATTTGCGCCGCTGATATTATCGTAATCTTCTGTCCAGAAATAAGCGACCTGAGCCTTCAGTCCTTTCACGATAAACCAATTCAAACCACCACCAAACTGATTTGCATTATTATCTGCTCCTTCACGAAAAATTTGTCCCACTTGCACCGCAACCTGCAACTTTTCCGGAAGAAGATAAAACGAAGGAACAATATGATATCCAAAATCCGTGAGACGCGCTTCACGCAATTCAACTGGCAACGCTCCAAAACTTTGGAAATCGGTCCATCTCCAATAGACATCACTTCCAACTGCAAATCGTTTCCAGGTAAAAAGAAGTCCGGTTGACGTCTGAACAATCCAATCAATGACAGGAGGATTATTGTTAAAAGCATCCGGGTCATCAGTTCGTTTTCCGGAATAATTAATACCGGCAGAAGCTGCAAGAGATGGGGTCTCCTGAAGAATATTTACTCCCGCTTTCGCACCATAAGAAAATTTATAACTATCATTAAATGTATATTGATCTTCATTGGAGTTAATCGCTGCAACATCGTAGAAAAATCTTCCGACTTCACCGGCAAGATCGACTCCAAGTCCCGCTGGATTACCGAAGCTTGCGCGCGTAACGGTTAACTGGGTTGCCGTATCATATTGTGTAACAGTAACGGGTGGTTCAGGAAGGACTTGATTTTCTTCCATTCCGAGAGGGAGCCCCACAAAACCGACACTTAATTCAAACTCGGGACGGAAAGTATAGGTAATTGCTCCGCCGCTAATATTGACCGTTCTGAAATTTGCAGATTGTGTGGAATGTGCCAGTTTGATCGTAAATTTAAGTTTTTCATACATCGTTGCTTTAAAACTGACGTATGCCGTGCGAAGACGAAAGCCGAGCTTTGGTTCTTCTGTCGTGCTGTCAGTGAATTCTAAACGAGGAGTAACACCACCTCGAATCGTTAATTGAAAATTTTCGTCATCACTTTTGAGGTAAAAACCATCTTTATATCCAACTGATGCTTGCACAGGGAGTGCAAAGAGTATGACGACACACAGCGTTCCCCACGAGACAATCCGCTTCATAATGACAAGCTCCTTTCAACTTTTTGAACGAGAAATGGTGACAACACCTTATCGGAGAGGTTTAAGGGAAGTTGCGTGGTTTTTTGTAAGACTGTAACTATTTGTTTTTATTTGGAAATAAAAGGTTTTAATTCCAATGAAGGTCCCAATTCGATGGCATTTTTCTCCATTCGTCTTAACGATTCTTCAGTAGAAAAAATCCAGTTGGTTACATTTTCGAGTTGATTCAACCAAAAGCCGCGTTGTTCCTCATCCTCACTTTTTTCCACAAAAATAATCAATGCTGACTTTGGACGCTTCCACAGCTCCTGGATCCATGGATAATGCGGTTTCGAAAGTTTGATTTTTGCAGAAGTCACATTACTGTATCGATAGAACGAGGGAAAAGTTTCCCGAAAATTTTATGATATTTGCTGGTGGAGAACTTTCTGAATTTGATCAAGGGGAAGAGCTGTTATTTTTTGATGCAAGGGATAGGAATCTCCTTTTGGATAAATGACCCAGAGATGTTCCAGAGGTAATGCTTCAATTGCAGAAAGCATCGACCGCGTACGTCGGGGAGCGTCGGAATATTTGACTTCGATTCCCCAAAGCTTCCCCTTTGCTTTCCAGAAAAGATCAACCTCAGATCCTCCGTGTGTTTTCCAAAAAAAACATTCATCGGACGAAAGCCGCAAGCATCGAATCGCCATTTCGAGCGCAAAGCCTTCCCAAGATGCACCGAGCTTGGGATGAGCTGTAAGCTCTTCAAAATTTTCGATATTTTGCAGCGTGTGAAAAATACCAGAATCCTGAAAGTAAAGACGCGGTTGCTTCACCACTCGCTTTCCGACATTGGTAAACCATGGCTGAAGAAGTCTCACCATAAAAGTCCCTGCAAGGATATCAATGTACTTCCGAGCCGTCATATCAGAAACGCCGAATGAACGACCAATTTCGGAAACATTCAAAATTTGTCCATGATAGTGACTCAGCATCATCCAAAATCGTCGAAGCGTTTCAGATGGAATACTAATACCAAGTTGTGGGATATCACGTTCAAGAAAATCCCGAATGAAATCACGCCGCCACTGAAAACTGACACGATCATCAGACGCAAGAAAGGATCGAGGGAAACCACCTCTGATCCAAAGTTTCGTGAGGTGATCCATCCCAACTTCTTCGAGATCAAATCCATGAAGCGATACATAGGAGATACGACCAGCAAGCGATTCAGAACTTTGTCGAATAAGATCGCGAGAGGCGCTCCCAAGAATGAGATATCGTTGATCGGAGCGATAGTCGACAAGATGCCGAAGGAGCGGAAACAAATCAGGCTTTCGTTGAATTTCATCAATCACGATAGTTCCGCGAAGTGGTTCGAGACAGAGCTTTGGTTCATCAAGCTTTGCGAGATCGACTGGATTCTCCAGATCAAGAAAGTGTTCAGCCGAAATCTGCCGCGCAAGCGTTGTCTTTCCGCATTGACGTGGTCCAAGCAGTCCAACGACACGAAAATGCTTCAGCCGCTCTTCGACCTCTTTTTGAGCATGTCTTGAAATCATGCATTAAGGATAAAGAATAACTATGAAATTTCAAATGATTTGTTTGAAATTTCCTTGATATAGAATAAGCCATTGAATTTAATAGATATTTTTAACAGATCGCTATGCCATTCAAACCTATTTAGGGTTTAGGAGTGAGCTGCAAGGTACCGCCGCCGTTTAAGAAGGTGATGTTGCCGCCGGCGAGGGCTGATGGAGTTAAGGCCGATGTCTCGGCAAGTGTGGTTGGGGTTTTCGCAAGCGCTGCGGGGCATTTCAGACCATCGGTTCGCTCAAGAAGTTTAACTGTCACTTGCTTCCAACCAAAAAGTTCTTTTTGTCCTGTGGATGCCACAAGTGAAGCATTGAGATTCGAATAATTTGCAGGAGTGTTGACCGAAGTGAGTCCCTGTTCTGCACCAGAGCATGCGAAAGAATACGAAGCATTATCGCCAAAAAAATGAACTTCGACGGTCGCATTTGCAGATGGCGCTAAAGAATAGGTCAAGCTCCTCACCTGATAGCTTGTGACATCTGCAAGACGCACAACACTTGTTTCAAATGCTTTGGTGGCAATAGACTGAAAACTGATAAATCCTTTTCCGTTTTTAAAAGAGAGGCGCTCGCCAATCATCTCTCCAATAGGCTTTGTTTCTGTCTCCGCCACAAGTTCCGGTCCTTGTGTTTTCTGGATAAAGAGACTGAGTTTCGCGATCATATTTGAAAACTCAGGATCAGTAGAAGAAAAACATTCGATCGGAATATGCAGACCTGCATAGAGAATATTCCCGAATTTTACCGGCAACAAATATTTGTCATCGACTTGACAGTTCTGAACCGCATTTCCACTACTGTCTATTCGCGTGGCAAAAAGAAAATAGCGATGTTCAGTACGCGCATCAGCGCCACTGTCAAAGAAAAGTTTGTCGATAAAAAGTCCCGTCGTAAGCGAAGGGGCTAAAGCAGGAATCGAAATCTCTTCTTCGCTATGAACACGGAGAGTAACGCTCGAAAGACCGTTCGCTGTCCAAATGGGAGCGTTGGTGAGTTCTTCAAACGTAAGTTCTTCAGACATGCCAACGATATCATCATCTCGTGAAATCGGTTCAGGACAATTTTCACTATCTTTTTCCACAACGACAATTTGAAAACGGGCGGCACTGTCAGGCTTGTCATCATTCACCGCTTGCATCGGAATATCGAGCATGCCGTAATAAACGCCGGGCGTGGCAAGTTGACTGATGCCATCTGTCCCACTTGCACAGGTGAGATCCTTTCCCTCTCCGCCAACATCTCGAAGATAAATTGCAAACTCCCCTTGAGAACTGAACTCGTCATCAAGACCACCATTGACATAAAAGTGATCCACGACAAGCGCTTTAGCTTCATTGATATCCAGAACAGGACCTTCGATCGAAGAAGGAAACCCTCCATCGCTGCCACAAGAGAGAAAAAGAGCATATATGATACACACAAGGAATCCTGTTTTCTCTCTCATGCTCTTCTCTCCTTAAAATAATGCCAAAAATTCGAGGTATCATAGCAAAAGGAGAAAGAGGTGGCGACAGAAAACCCTAGCCTCCGACGATTTTTTTCTCAAGGCGGAGAAGGCGATCGCGGATATTGGCCGCTTCTTCGAATTCGAGTTTTTTTGCATATTTCATCATTTGCCGCTTGAGGGATGCGATTTCCTTATCGAGTTTCTCAAGAGGAATCTCTTCTTCTTCAAGAGGAGGAGTGACGTAATCAAGCTCATAAATGGAATGCATCACATTACTAATCTCTTTTTGAATCGATTGAGGGGTGAGGCCATGCTGAAGATTATACGCTCCCTGCTTTTGACGGCGCCGATCCGTCTCATCGATCGCTCGTTTCATCGAAGCGGTCATAACATCGGCATAAAGAATCGCTCGGCCATGGACATTTCGTGCTGCACGACCAAACGTTTGTATGAGCGAGCGTGTCGAACGCAAAAACCCTTCGCGATCTGCATCAAGAATGGCAACCAGCGCCACTTCAGGAAGATCAAGCCCTTCGCGTAATAAGTTGATACCAACCAAAACATCAAACTCACCCAGTCGAAGGCTCCGCAAAATCTCCATACGCTCAAAGGATTCGATATCAGAATGAAGATAACGAACACGAATTCCTTTTTCGCGAAAATGTTCTGAAAGATCTTCTGCCATCCGTTTGGTAAGCGTCGTCACTAACACCCGCCGCCCTACACTTGTCTCTTTCTGAATTTCTCCGATCAGATTGTCGACTTGGCCTTTGGTCGGACGAACTTCAATTTCAGGATCCATCAGTCCGGTGGGACGAATCACTTGTTCGACCACTTCACCGTGTGAATTTTTTAATTCATAATCCGCAGGCGTTGCAGAAACATAGACAACTTGCTCCACAAGTTTTTCAAATTCATCGAAGCGAAGGGGACGATTGTCGAGCGCTGATGGGAGACGAAAACCGTATTCCACAAGCGTTGTCTTCCGCGATCGGTCGCCATGATACATTCCGCCGATCTGCGGCACGGTGACATGACTCTCATCGATGACCAGCAAAAAATCGCGCGGAAAATATTCAATCAGTGTTGGAGGAGCTTCGCCCTCTTTACGTCCCGTCAGATGCCGTGAATAATTTTCAATCCCCTTACAAAAACCCATCTCTTCAATCATCTCGAGATCAAATTTTGTTCGCTGCTCGATGCGCGCTCTTTCAAGAGGTTTGTTCAGCTCATGTAATTCTTTGAGTCGCGCTTCAAGTTCGAGTTTGATATTGACCACCGCTGTTTTTCTGCGTTCTTCTTCCGTCACAAAATGGCTTCCGGGATAAACATCAATCTTCTCCATATCACGTTGTACTTGACCCGTAAGCGCATCGATTTCCACGATTCTTTCGAGATCATCCCCAAAAAATTCAAATCGAAGCGCGCGCGCATCTTCATACGCCGGAAAAACTTCCACCACATCACCGCGAACGCGAAACGTTCCACGATGAAAATCATAATCGTTTCGTTGGTATTGAATATCGACTAACTCATGCAAAAACTTTTGCCGCTCGAGGGCTGCGCCCTTCTTCAATTCAATGTGCATACCCTTATAAGATTCTGCAGAACCTAATCCATAAATACAGGAGACACTCGCCACAATAATCACATCGCGACGGGTGAGGAGTGAATGGGTTGCCGAATGGCGCAACTTATCAATACGTTCATTGATGGCGGAATCTTTTTCGATAAACAGATCTTGCGCAGGCATATACGCTTCGGGCTGATAATAATCGTAGTAACTGACAAAATATTCGACCGCATTTTCAGGAAAGAGCTCTTTGAACTCAGCATAGAGTTGTGCCGCGAGCGTTTTATTGGGCGCCATCACCAGTGTAGGCTTCTCGATGTTAGCGATCACGTGCGCAATCGTAAATGTTTTTCCCGAACCAGTCACCCCCATGAGTGTCTGATGTTTTTTTCCTTCGCGAACCCCTTGCGTAAGCTTGGCAATGGCTTCCGGCTGATCGCCTTTAGGAGTGAAGCTTGTGGTAAGTTTAAAAAGAGACATACGTCAAACCCATAAGTGACCGGCAGATATTGGTCAAGAAGGGCAAACACAAGAAAAAATAGAAAGTTTTTCTTTCCTCGACCTTGTTTATCTGTCGCTCATTCCACGATCGCAGCTCGCGATGCCTCATCGACGCGGGAAACGATGGTTGCTCAATAAAAAAAGATTGAGAGAGTTCGGGAAGAAACTCAATTACCCCCCCTTGCTCGACAAACTCACGACATTGGGGATGTGAGGAGCAGGAAGTGTGCAATGCAAAAGGAAAGGGTCCCTTTGAGCCCTTCTTTTCCCAGAAGCATTTTATTTATTTTCCTCCAAGCTCGAGGAACTTCTGCCACTCATCGGGACTGAGGGTGTGAATTCCACCTTCCTCAACGTCGCCCCAACTCGCCCCTCCACCTTGCTCAGACTGCAACGGCTTTGTCGGCGTTCGATCAAGTGGAATACGCATTGTTGGATACTCATCCGCCGCCATAATTTGCCGTCCCACTACCTCATCGGCAGGTGTCCGTTCAACGCCTCGAGTTGTAACTTTTACCCCTGGTTCATGAACTAAATAACTTTCTTCAAAAAGACGCGTTTCATTTGCAGCGCGCTTATCCATTTCTCGCCTAAGGGCCCTGACATCAACTATTCCAGCACGAGCTGAGCGATCCATCATAATAGGAGGTAGCTCAGGAATTCGAATTCTTATAGTTTCTTCTGCTATCAGAGCTACCTTTTCTTGTACTCGTCTTGTGGCTGCTCGCGCTAAGCTCGTGGCCCCTAACGGTGAAATCGGAATCGGAATGCCTGTGCCTGCAGAAAATGCTTCCATCGCAAGGGTTTCTCCTGCCGCTGCCATTCCTTCGGTAGCTGCCATGCCAACATTTTGAACTATGGTCATTGCCTGGAGTGCATATCCCGCCACCTTCATTCCGACATAGGTCTGCGGAGCCATGAGTCCCTGTCGATTTCCCGGACCAAAAGTCCCTGCACCAAACGCCCGTTCACCCGGGACCATGATCGGGATGATCGGTTCTTTCGGTGCATGCCCTGTCGGATCATTGTATTTGATCGGATTATTAAAGGTATACGCATACCGATTCCAGGCCTGGGCATTCGTTGGAGAGGGCAAGACACTATCAGCCTGTGTAAACCGCCCCATCACTGGATCATACATCCGCGCCCCGTAGTCATAGAGCCCCGTTTCTTCATCCAGCTTCTGCCCCGTATACCGCTGCGCGATCACCACTGATCCCTCACTCCCCGCCATAAACGTTTCCCCAAACGGGAAGTGCGCTTCCTTTGTCACCGCCTCTCCATCGGTTCCCGATGTAATCACCTCGCTCGATCCCAAGTGATTGGGCCACACAAAGTACCACTGCGCATTCGGCGATCCATACTGCGATGTCCCGCTCAGCCGCTGCTGTTTGTTTGCCGTGACCTGCATCCCAGTCGGCTGGCCGGCCATGCTCCCAAATCCGTACCACCCCAGCCTTCCCACCCCCGGCGCCGAGACAAATCGCGTCTCTGCCTGAGCACCATCGCGTCTTCGAATTTCATGCCCAGCAACGAAAAACGTCCTCACCGGACTTCCCGATGTCGGATACATCATTTTCCGAATGCGTGTTCCTCCAAAGTCATAGAGATACTCCGCTACCTTTCGATTCGCGACATCGTCCCACACTTCGGTCAGTTTGTTCTCTCCATTGTAGACATACCGGAATTTCTTCCCTCCGTTCTCCGCACGATGGGTCATGTTTCCCGCATCGTCAAAAATCGCTCCCATCGCAATCCCCGGCGTCGTCACCGCCTGCATCAGTCGTTGCAAACGTTGCTGCTGGGACGAACCCTGCTTTCCGCCACCAAACAACGAATGCAGGATGGATCCGACCACTCCGCTCTCTTTCTTCGAAGCTCCCAGCGGGTTTGCTCCGGTGGCGGCCATCCCACCTGTCATCACCTGCCCCGTACCCCCTGCCGTTTTCCCCCCTGTCGTCTTCCCCTTGCCGTTGTTTCCTCCGCTGTCCATGACCTCCATCCCTGGATCCGCTTTCACCTGTTGTTGCTTTCCCCCCTCGTTATTCCCCGAAACCGTCCCCACGATCACATGCCCGTTGTCTTCGTAGCGAAATCCCCTCGGCCCTTTCTTTTGGATATTCCCGATTTCATCGTAGTCGTACTCCTCTCTTCCGTAGATCCCGCTCGCCGTCTTCAACCGACTGAGCGCATCATAGGTCATGCCCTGCGTCTTCCTCGCATCCAGCTTGTCTTCAATCCGATCGATGTTCCCGATCGGATCGTAGGTATATTTCACCTCCTGCAACTTGGTTCCTCGCTGATTCGTCGTCTGCAGCGTGTCCAAAAAATGTTCCTCAGTATACGTATACGTCGCCGTCGCCTTCCCCATCACTTTCCGTTTCATCTGCCCTAACGCATTGTGGTCCTCAAACAGCGCAAAAGGAACCCCTCCCACAAGCACGCTCGCCAGATGTGATCCTTCCGCGGAGTACTGATACTCCACGTCACGCGACCCCTGCACGCGCACCTTCTGCAGTCGATTGAGACGGTCGAATTCTCTCTCTTCCGCCCATTGAGCAAAACGCCCCCCCACATCCTCGATCTTCGTCGTCTCCTTCTTTACGTTCCCCATCACGTCATACTCAAACCACCACTGCCGCTCCTTCGGAAGCATCCGCACACTCGTCAACCTCCCCTTCGCATGCGGTTCATTCGGCTGCGTTCCATCGTAAAAGTAATACGTCACTTCCAACGGTTTTCCCGGAGCCGCCACCTCCTTCTGCTGCAACCGATGAATCTGATCATAGAAATGCGTCGTCACATTGCCCAGCGCGTCGGTCACCTGGGACAGCCGGTCGACATCCGTATACGTATAGTTCGTCGTTCCTGTCTGCGAATCGGTCCCACTCACAACTCTTCCGCGACTGTCGTAAATAAACGTCAATTCTTCGTTATTGGGAAGGACCACTCGCTTCACCCGATATCCCGCATCATAATCGTAACGCAGCGGTTGATTCGCCGCATCGAAGATCACTTCCAACATACCCTTGGCATTAAATTGTGCCGTCGTTTGCTGCTGCTTTGCATCGGTCATGCTCACTTCCTTGCCATCATACGTGATCGTTCGAATCGTCTTCGGTCCGCTTGCCAATAACTTGACTACCTGCACAGGTCTCCCTTGACTGTCGTGAGTCACCTCAATCCACGTCGGCGTACTGCCGCTCCAATGCGGTTCCGTATACCGCAGGACTTTCCTCCGGCTCCGATAGACCTCCTCGTAGAGGGTGACAACCTGTTTGCCACCATCGTCCGATTTCTCCGTCTTATAGACCCTCCCCAATCCATCCAAGTACTTCCGCTGCCACGGGCTCGCCTCAATCGTTGCCGCAGACCCGCCTGTTCCTCCGCTTCCTGCAAGGGACGCGCCTCCGACTCCCCCCGTCGGCGAGCCCAAACCTCCAACTCCTGGTGCCGGCGCAAGAACAGATCCAAAAGCCCGCTCTTCAAGATATTGCCCCTGCACATCCCCCAAATGCTTGTACTCCACACGAACCTCTCCGCCGCTGGGAAGGATCGTCTTCTTCAACCGCCCGAGAGGATCGTATTCCAATCGCGTCTCTTCTCCATTCGCCCCTCTTTTCTTCACCGCTCTCCCCGCATGGTCGTACTCCGTCGTCTCCGTCAACCGATGCACCACTCCTCGCTTCCGATACACCCGCGTCACCGACCTCGGATACACCCCAAAATCCGGATCATACTCAATCTCCGTCTGATACCCGTATGCATCCTGGCGCTGAACCACCCCTCCCCGATCATTATAGAATTGATTCTGCACTACCGTCACCCACCGCGCATTCCCGCCTGTCACCGCACACCAACTCCCCCCGTTTGCCCCCTGGCACTGCGCTGCATCAGCGCACAAAAGCTCCTCGCTCTTCACGATCCACCACTGATCCGCGTGCTTCACATTGGCCGGATGATATGTGTGTTTGCTGCAGCTTAAAAGAAGCCCGTTCCCCTTCGACACCTTCACTCCATCCACCCTCCCAAAGAGCCAGTTCTGATCATCCGCCGGCCCATACTGCGTCGTCGTCACCACACAGTCATTGTCCGTACATGTCCGGATATCGGTCGGCAGGCCATGTGCATCATAGGCCTTTGTCACCGTCGTTTGATACAAGAGCTCACCGCTTCCATCCCCGTCAAAGATCATTGCCGTCTCCGTCGTCGGCCGAACATCGGTCACCCCCGCAATCGTCGTTACCGCCTCGTACCGACGGCTCGTCTCCGAAACCATGAATCCCTCTCCATTCAATATCTCCACCTTCGCAATGGCCCCATCAAACGGCTCATCCTGATAATACGTCGTCCTCACCTTCTCCCCCGTCTCTTCATTCGTCACCTCGTGCTCCTCAAACCCAAGATCGCGCGAACGCTGCCCCGCAAAAAGATACCGGGCATTCTTATAGCTATGCGTCTCCTTCCACTCTTGTCCCCGCCCGTTGCTCCTCACAATCTCCGTCACCACCGGCACGTACTGCGTCCGCACTCCCCCGCAGCCCCCGCTCGACTCATGCTTCGTGCACGTCGTCCGCAAAGGATCGATCGCCCCCGTTGCCACAATCGCCTCGTGCGTCACCACGATCCGACCGCCAAGGCTCGTATGAACCTCTTTGATGAGGTCGGGACGCTCTCCCTGTGACAGCATCACTTTCATCCCATGGTGTGGAAATCGTCCTCCACCAAACACATCGTCTAAACCATCTCCGTTAAAATCTCCCACCGTCATCGACATCAGATCCCCTTGATCACTCCACGACACCTCTGGCCGTTCCACAAGACCCTGCGGACCTCCCATCAATACCCGCAGATAAGCATCACCACTGTTCCAACCCGTGCTCCCCAGCACCACATCCATCGCCCGATCCCCGTTCAGATCTGCCAATTCCATCAACCACTGCGGCTCATGAATCCGCCGCCAGCCGCCATGCAGGGACAACTGGGGCAACTGCGTCTGGGAAAAACCGGCTACCCCTCCAAAAGCGATCTCAAGAGGACGATCGCCGTTGGACTCGTGAAACAGAACCTGGTCTCCGACCCCATCTCCATTGACATCTCCGATTCGATGCTGCCAGCGCTGGGCAGGATAGATCGATTCACGATAGATAAAGCGATCATTGGAATGGGTACAGTCGCGCGCGCCGCTCTCGTCGCCTTCGTGGCGAAGGCAAATAACATTGGTCCTCGGTTGAACATAAGCTCCCCAAGACTGCTGCACTTGCCACGATGGATCTTGTCCGCTTGATATTCCTCGCCATGGATCGCCGTTAAAACGCAAAATCTCCCGCCCTTCGGTGTGCGATGACCAAGTCCAGGGAATCTGATAGGTGACACCTGACCTCGCATTCCAGTTCCCTCGCGTGCTCTCCACCTCATAATGTCCCAGGTTCATCAAAAAAATCTCGTTCAAACCATCTCCCGTCACATCCCCTACTGCCATCTCAAAGCTCTTTTCCACATCGAGATACCGCCATCTTCTTTGTCCTTCTCGCCCCACAAGATACAAAGGGTTTACATCGCGCCACTCCAATGCTGTGTGGTACCCCTGCTCACTTCCAAGAAGATAAGTCATCGCTGCCACATTGTCCCCGGGTGGACTTCCTTGAGGAGATGGATTCACATACTGGGCATAGTGCCACATCAACAGATCCGTCTTCCCGTCGTTGTTCACATCGGCTGGGACGACTGCCAGGGCCGGCGGCAATAGCCTTCCTGCAGGAGGCGCCCAGGAAGGAGTTTGTTCCACTATTGGTCCCAGTCCACTAGCACCACCTGTCATCAAATACAGTTGATGGGTTGTACCGTTGACGATCGCCAAGTCCACACGACCATCCCCATTAAAGTCCACCGGCATCGTCTGCCAATGCAGAAGATTATTATTATAGTTTGTAAACGCGGGGAAAACAGGATTGATCCTTCTCATCTCCTGCATCAACCCAAGTCCAGAGCTTCCTCCCATTGCTCCCGATATCGTCACCTCTGACTCGGGCCTCCCCACATCTCGGTGCTTCATCACGACTTCTATCAGATCGCTCAACCCATCCCCATTGATATCCAGTACCATTGCTTGCCGTGAGTATGGCGATGCCTGCTCCCGCCACCGTGAAAAGAGTTGAGGTGCTTGAAGGCCAGTCGCACTCCCCATCAACATGTAGATCAACCTCTCTTGGTCTTGACCAGCTCCTCCCTCAATATCTGTTTCGTAGCTCGATCCCACATGTTGAAGATTGTAATATGCCAGGACATCGTCAAAACCGTCTCCATTGAAGTCTCCACTAAAGAATCTCTCTGGATGGGTCACAAGGCGGAGATTATAAGTGCGGACTGTTTCAACCGGTACCTGCCAATTTACATCGAGAACGGTCGTCGTGTAAGGCACTAGCAAAGGCTCTTGTAGACTCTTTTGCGGACGATCGGTTGGCGTAAAAGATGCAAACGATGTCGACGTCATCGGATTCACCGCCCCATCGCTCCATACAAATAACTCCGCTGGCATCACATTCCCATTGGAACAACTCACGTCGCTATTCGCCGGCAAGATCTCCGGCAGTGACACCCGATTCGTCTGCGACGAAAAACAATCGGCCCCCTGCTGCTGCACTGACACAAGTCGACTTCGACCGCTGGTACCTTGTTCATAGGTGAACACGTACCGATGGATCGGCAAGAATCCCCCCGTCGTCTCCCCGTAGAATCGGATCTCCTTCACTCTCAAATCAAACTGGTTCGGATAGGGACTCGTGTCCGGCCGCGCCTCATACACAAACTTTGCAAGCTGTTTCTTCCGCGGTTGGCTGGTATGTTTTGGTGAGACGATCTGCAGAGGATAGGATATCCCGTCCTGCACAAAATAATCGACTTGCGTCGTATTTCCATTCACATCCACGAGTTTATAGAGGTGCCATCGATAGATTCCTCGAGGTCTCCCTGTCTGCTGCGCCTGCATCTTGTCCCACGTCACCGCCCCCCATTCTTCCCCCTGATTCCACGGATTGCCATCATAACGACATGCCGGATTATTCAGATAATATCCGCTCCCCCCTGTATCCGCGTTGCAACTCGCATCTCCCCCATAGTAGATCTTCGTCCCGTCCTTCAACGACTTCACGATGTAACTTCCCCTGAACTCATACGTTGCCCACGTCTCGCTCTTTGTCCGATAGAGATAATTCGGCAATCGCACCAGATGCAGGCTCGGGCTCGCCGGCACATCCCACCCTGCGGGATTGAATGCGAACGTGTCGCTCGCCGTGTAGGTGATCCCCATTCCGGCATCGACACGCTGGATCGACGACACCCCCGCCCCCGACATCCGGGCACCCATCCCGAACAACCCGTTTCCCACCTGCGAATCGTACGTGAGAGAGAGGCTCAACGCCTGTGATGGGCCCGTCAACGGAAGATTGTACACAAACGACCCACTGGGACCGGCTGAAGCGCTCCCCGAAGAAACAGAGGCCATCGTCGGTTCTGCATTCTTGATTTCACCGTTTTGAACGACGCTCTCGCGATCTGCCACTTTCGGTTGCGCCGTCGATTGCGCCTGCGGCTGCCCTGAAGTCCCTGAACCACTTCCATCGTAGTTTGTCGTCCCGGTTCCACCCCCCTGCGCCAAAACTTCAAGGGGAAAGGCGAGCATGACAGAAAGCATGATCGCCAAGAATTGTCGGGGCAAATCGCTACCGCGTGACATTGTCTACTCCTTCTCGCCTCATACCTCACCCAACTCTCTGCTGCTGTTCGGTATGTATATTGCTAATCCCGCACGAACCAACTGCTCGGCCCAGGGGGAACATCCCAAACAGAACTGACCCCAAACACATCTTCACTCCAATAGGTGATCCCCTTCCCCGTATTCACCCGCTCGATGACCGTCGTCGCCAATCCGTTCAGCCGAAATCCCATCCCCACAATGCTGTTCCCCGCATGCGAACTGTACGCCAACGACAGCCCAAACGACGATGAAGGAGAGGCCAACGGAACATTGTAGACAAACTCTCCATTGTGACCGACCGACTCCTCCCCCACTCGCGACATCGCAACTGCAGGCTCCGCCCCCTTCACCAACCCATCCTGGACCACGCTCTCTCGCGTGACCGCACCAGCCTTCACCGCCTCCCGACCTGCACTCCCATCTCCTCTGTAGCTTTGAGATGAACTCTCCGATGAACTGACCGCACTCCCTCCTCCTGCCTCACCAAACACCTCAACAGGGAGCGCAATCAACAGCGCAAGCGTGAAAGCTAAGAAACGATGGAAGAATGTAAAATAAAACATCGGGGTCGCTCCTGAGAAAAGATAAACGATGGATAATAAGCAAAAAGAGTGCCAAAAAAATGAACGTATAAATAGTTCATATTGAAAGATATCGATGTTCATTCACTCAATAAGTCGTCAAATATATGACGGGAAAAAGTTTTATTTTACCCCTGCGTTTTCCACTCGGTCGTACCATTAGGACGGTCTTTGAGTTCAACACCCATTTTTTGGAGTTGGTCGCGTATTTCATCGGAACGTTGAAAGTTTTTTTGGTGACGCGCGAGCCTACGTTCTTCCAAAAGTCGTTCGATTTCTTTGGGATCAATGTGTAATTGAGTCATTGCTAACACATCGCTTTGCTCGCGATATTTTTTTGGATCTGAACCAAAAAAACCGAGAACATTGCCGAGAAGTTTTTGCATTTGGTGAAAACCATCGATCAATTCTGTAGGGGCGTGTGGCACACGCCCGGGCGAACGCCGTTCGCCCCTACTTTCGTTTTCATCGAGCATTTTATTTGTAAGCCGCACGATTTCGAAAACATTTCCGACAACAGCTGCAGTGTTAAAGTCATCGTTCATTGCTGATTGAAAATCGTTTTCAAAAGAGCTCAATCGTTCCAAAAGTTTTGATTGATGAGTAGAATTTGAAAGCGGGCAGCTGCGATGGTCCTCGTCAGCACCCGCTGAGGAAACACGCGACACTGTTTCATAAAATCGATCAAGCGCTGTTTTGGCTTCGCTCATCGCTTGCTCACTATAATCAAGCGGCGAGCGATAGTGATTGGAAAACATAAAGAGACGAAGCACTTCAGGATGATATCGTTTTAACAACTCGGAAATATTGGCAACATTTCCAAGACTCTTACTCATCTTTTGATCATTGAGAGTAATAAGTCCATTGTGCATCCAATAGCGTGCAAACTCTTTTCCGTGAGCGCCTTCGCTCTGCGCAATTTCATTTTCATGATGCGGAAAAATGAGATCCCGACCCCCGCCATGAATATCAAAGGTTTCACCTAAATATTTTGTACTCATCGCGGAACATTCGATGTGCCACCCAGGACGACCCTCTCCCCATGGACTTTTCCACGAAGGTTCTCCCGGCTTCGCTTTTTTCCATAACGCAAAATCCAAAGGATCTCGTTTTTGTTCATCGATCTCAACACGCGCTCCGCTTTCGAGTTCTTCGATGTTGCGATTGGAAAGTTTTCCGTATGAAGGAAAGGCGCGCACCGAAAAGAAAACATTACTCTCAACTGCATACGCCATTTTCTTTTTGATCAGCGTTTCAATCATCGCAGTCATCTCTTTGATATGCTTTGTCGCTTTCGGTTTTTTTGTTTCTGTGTCGATACCAAGCGCTTTCATATCCCGTTCATATTCGTCGATATAACGCTGGGCAATATCATCTGCGCTGACACCTTCTTTGTTGGCGCGAAGAATAATCTTGTCATCCACATCGGTATAGTTGCGAACAAAGGTCACCTCATAATCGAGATAACGTAAGTATCGCACAACAACATCATAGGTCAGCGCCGCCCGGCCATGGCCGATGTGGCTTGAATCGTAGACCGTCACACCGCAAGCATAGATACCAACTTTTCCTTTTTTGAGAGGAATAAATTCCTCTTTTTTGCGATGAAGGGTATTGTGAATTTTAAGAGTCATAATTTTATACCAAACTGATCTCGCATTTTCTCTCGGGGTACAGACGCTGCGGTTCTGCTCCTCGCGTCTTCTGTTTTCCTCGGCGCGATCTTTTAAATTGCATCGACGCGCCTCAGTCAAAGGCCCCCTGCGAGAAAATCCTCGTCAGTTTGGTTCAGCATCTAGGGTCTTCATATAATAGTTATGTAATCGAAAATGGATGTTTCGATCGCGGTCGCAGTTCCAAGAGCACGACTACTTGCGCGGCAATCGCTTCGCCGCGACCGATTTCACCGCATTCTTCGTTTGTCCCTGCCTTGATATTCACATCCATTTTTTCCATTTGTAAAATGTTTGCGAGATGTTCGCGCATGGCAGGAATATATTTTTTCAACTTTGGTTGTTCTGTCAAAATTGTTGCGTCCAAATTATTCACCGCCCATTCACGTTCGTAAATTGGCTTGAAGACTTGCACGAGCATGTCGGTGCTCTTTGCATCTTTCCATTTTGCATCGGTGTCGGGGAAATGCTGACCGATATCACCTTTGCCCGTTGCTCCAAGAAGCGCGTCGATGAGCGCGTGGAGTAAAACATCACCATCAGAGTGAGCCTTTGGCCCTTTCGTGAACGGAATTTCGATTCCGCCAAGTTTCAGTGGTCGTCCGATAATTAACTTATGAATGTCATACCCCATACCGATTTTAAATTGCATGAGTTTACTCCTTGTTGAGTCGTTATTTTAAAACAGATGGGATACGGGTGACGCCGGAGCGTGTTCCGGGAGGTCTCCGCGTTTAGTGGAGGGCCGGAATACCGCAGGCGGCAGGACCCGCATCATTATTAATAAAGTTTTAAAATAATGACTCATCGTTGACTCAACCAAAACTCAGCTAAACGTAAATCCTCAGGTGTTGTGATCTTAATGTTTCTTTCACTTCCTGGAACAATTGCCACTTTCTCTCCGATACGTTCAATCAGACTTGCTTCATCAGTTCCATAAAAATTGTCGCGATATGCTGCATCAAACGCTTTTTTCAAAAGTGAATATCGTGCAGTCTGCGGTGTTTGCGCTCGCCAGAGCTGCGCTCTTTCTATTGTCTGTAAAATATTTTTTATTTCATCGACGTGCTTAATCGTATCATTGACCGGGACAGCAACAATAGCTGCACCGACCTCAGCAGCCTTCGAAATGCATTGTTCAATCAACTCATGCGTTACAAAAGGTCTCACTCCATCGTGGACAACAACGATTTCAGTATCAGATGAAAGAGCGTTCAAACCATTTCGTACAGAATCTTGTCGCTTCTCTCCCCCTTCGATCACACTCCACTGAGGAAAATCGTAGTGCTGCAAAATATCTGTTTGAAATGAATCGACTCTTTCAGGTGCAACCACAATCACCACCTGGTGGAATGAGCGAAAGCGCTCCAGGGTATGACAAATTAAGGGTTTACCAGCAATGTCCAAATACTGCTTGGGACAGTTTTTTTTCATCCGGGTGCCAATACCCGCGGCGGGAATGATAATCGCTATCTTCATGAAACCACGGCAATAATCGAGGCTGCGCCTCTAAAGCAAGATGTTTTCACCATGTTGATGATCAAAATCATAAAATCTTTGGCAACTGAACACCTCTTCATGCCGATATAACAACCATGTCAGCTATTGCAAAAAAACCTGGGTATTGGGCACCCCCTCCAAAGTCCCTTATTCCTTTATCAGAGCATATTGCTGAACTCATGGCGGAACACTCGAAATTGCGCCCAAATACATCGGTCCAAGTAGGACTCGCAGACCTTCTCAATTATGTTGTGGTTCTTGAAGAAGGAGAGAATATCGCGCTCGCTCTTCCGAAAAAGAATCCTGAATTTCTGAGTGGCATTTCAAATTTACAAGTTATCTTAAGTGGAAATGCTGCTCGCCAATTTGCAGAAGAACATCAAGGATGGATGAACCATGTTCGGCATTCATATCAATTTATTCCTATCAGTGATGGTGAAATTACAGCCGCACGTCAGCCAACAATTGGTCCTGCATCTGAAGAAGAAATGATTGAACACTTTGTCTCTGAAGAGCTCACAAACTGGGGTCGCTTTTCATCGGCATTCACCTGTGGTGTCGGTTCGGGTATTTGGACGATTGCATACGGTGGCATACAATACTTTGTCATCCAAGCAGGAGTTGCTTGGGGAAGCATTCCTGAAGCTGCTGTAGGAACATCCGTCCTTCCAGGACTATTATGGATTGGAGGAACTTCTTTATTTGTAAGCAGTACCAAAATAGCAACTCAAGCTGTACAAGGAGAGATACCCGAAGAAATGGCGTGGTGCCAAATCGGCGCAATTGCGGGAACTCTTGCAGCAGCCAAAGTCGCAAGAGCAAGAACTCCGAATGCTCCTCCCATCAAGTGGGACTTTGGATCACAAAGAGGATTTCTCGCACCACTTGGAGCTCCCACAGATACGACATATATTTCTCCCACGTGGATGATGGCTCTTCATCGTCTTCCTCCGATCATTCCTTCACTCCATCCTGATTGGATAGAAAATGCAGTTCGTGGTTACATGAGCGAGCTTCGTACTGCGCGCGGAGAAATTTTATCGCTGCGCGACGATGTCGTGACTCCTCTTCCAACACCATCGCCAATCGATCGACTTCGACAGATACTTCAGGATTTCGTTGATCCGCTTCTGCTCGACGATTTCCTTGCAGAGCTTGATCTTGTTACTGCTGAAGAAATTCTCAAAAATCTCGATATCGACGCTTTGGTGGGGGAACTCAATCGTTTGCAGGTGCCAACAGAACTGCGTGCGACTATTATCACCATCGCCGTCTTATCTCCGAACACCATTCTCACAGATCTTCGCATCTTACAAAATCTTGCAAATCTCGGTCGGTGGATTATGAATCGATTTACCGTTCCTCTATTTTCTATTCTCGGCGCTGCTTCTGTTGAAACAGAAGAAGAAAATCGGGATTTGCATAACGCGGTCCAGCAAACGCGTCGCATTTTTTCCCTGTTAGATCAGCTTGTTCAGACTTCGCCGAGCTCTCCCATTTTAATCAATTTTCTTTCTCAGGGTTCCCCCCAACTATGGAGAGAGGTTGCTCAGGTTCTCTCTCATCTCAATTTAGCCGGCTATCATTTCCCTCACTTAAATCGATTTTTTATCGAACATCTTCGAACTACTTATCCCGGAAACGCTACAACGCCCATCATTAAGGAGCTTGAAAAACTTCGGCCACAAGCGCTCACACCAAAAGAACAACTTGGAAATAAACTCCGAGATCTTTTTTCTTCATCAGCAGCACTGGATGAGTTCCTCGCAGGCATCACTGAGGAAATGGCAACTGAGCTTTTAAAATATGATGTTTCATACCTGAAAGCTCTTTTCAACGGACTGAATATTCCTAACAGCGATCGTGGCATCATCATTCTCGCAGCACTGATTGGGATTATGGACGCAAGCGAGGTTGAAGAAACAAAATCGCGACAACTCAGAACTGAATACGATATTGGCGTTTGGTTAAAAGATCATTGGGCTCAGCGTGCAAACCGCGTTTCTTTTTCTCCTTCCATGAGTCCAGGAGAACAGGTACGACTTGGGCTCACTGATCTTTTTATGACGCGACTGATGCAATTTCTGGATCGGCTGAACACATCCACAGAAGCATCTCCCACACTGACTGGTTTTATCAATGCACTTAATAGGGACCAATGGGGCCGCTTCTCTCGTTCTATCGCACATCAATTCCCAAATTTACAACGTTTCTGTCGAGAGGGGAATGAACGTTTACAGCGCAATGAAGGAGAGATTGGCTCTGAGGAAGATTCACGCTTGCAAATGTCGGTCGTCGTAGCACTTTTGAATAGAGATTTCAGTGGTCCTTATCTCGCATTCTTACTCCCTCTTCTTCGTCGACTAGATCTGGTCACCAATGGAAGAAAACCTTCAGATGCAGCAAGACAAATTCTCGATGAAAACACAGGAGACCCCAACGCTGAAACAGTTGCAAATGCTATTCGCACCTCCACCACAACTCGATAATCTTTCTATAAGATGTACCAATAACTAACTGTCAGTTATTGATAAATGCGTAGAGCAGCTAAAAAGATTTTTCCACAATGGCGAGAAGTTCGGCAGGGAAAATACCAAAGAGAATCACGATGAGCGCGGTTACGGTCACGACCGCAACAAGGCCTGAGGGAAGAGTTTCAAATTGTTCTCTGTCGGATTGCCCCCCACTCAAGCTTTGGGGGGCATGATGGAAATACATCACCACCACGGGACGCAGATAGTAGTAGGCTGAAAGAACAGAATTCAGAAGCGCAATCACCACGAGCCATACAGAACCTGCTTTGATCGCTCCATAAAAAAGAGAGTACTTCGCAAAAAATCCGATCGTCGGAGGAAAACCGGTGAGCGAAATCAAAAAAAGCGTTAAGAGCGCCGCGAGCACTGGCCGTCTTTTCCCAAATCCTGCAAAATGAGTCACGTCGGTTGACTCGCGATTGCCTTGAGCCACGATGAGAATCGCAAAGGCTCCGGCGGTCATCGTGACATAAGACAAAAGATAGAAAACGATAGTGTGAGCATTGTGGGGAAAAGATGCTAAGGCTGGAAATCCAACGAGAATATAACCTGCATGCGCAATGGAAGAATACGCAAGCATGCGTTTGACATTGTCCTGCATAATAGCGCCGAGATTTCCAAAAAGCATCGTTGCCACTGCTAACGCAGCAATGATGTTGCTCCCCTCTCCTCCCTGACTCAAAAAATAACCCTGGTTTCCAAAAAGAGTAAGAGCAATACGCAAGAACGCCAAAAATGCAGCTGCTTTTACTGCGGTTGCCATAAAGTTCGTGATCGGAGTTGGGGCTCCTTCATACGCATCTGGCGCCCAAGCATGAAAAGGGACTGCAGCAATCTTAAACGCGAAACCGATGAGTACCAACGCAAAGCCAAAGAGCTGCGCCGTCTCTATGGTTGCTTTCCGAAAAGTTTCAGACATGAGCGTAAGATCGGTCGTTCCACTACTTCCAAAAAGAAAGGCAATGCCCATGAGCAGAAAAGCAGAAGCAAAAGCGCCGGTAAGAAAATATTTGAGCGCAGCTTCATTCCCTTCAGGACGCGCACGATAAAATCCGGTCAGCGGATAGAGTGCAATTGACATAATTTCGAGACCTAAAAATAAGGTCAGAAGATCACTCGCGGCAACAAAAACTCCCATTCCAATCGTCGAGAAAAGAAGGAGCGCATAATATTCTGGTTGGGCCATAGCTCGCTGATGCACATAATCAGGAGAGATGAGAATCGTCAGCGCAACCGCAAAGAGACAGATCATCCATCCGAGAAAACTCAGGCGATCAAAAAAGAGCATGCCGAGAACTTCGCTGCCACCCGCAAGCCACAACTGCCATGAAAGAAAAAAGGCAATCACGACACCGACACAAGAAAGGAGTGAAAGAAGAGAACGAGACTGGCGCAAAAAACTTCCTAAAAAAAGGACGAGAAAAGCAACAGCGAGAATCACCAGCCATGGGGAAAAAAGAGAAAAGAAGTGAATCCAATTCATGGTTGCGTCACCTCGACGAGACCTTTTTCAAAGAGACCTCTTTCAAAACTCCATGATTCGGGTGACGCCGGAGGTGCTTCCGGGAGGGGCTCCCGCGATAAGTGGGAGTGCCGGAACACCGCAGGCGGCAGGACCCGTAACAATGAAACGTTTTGAAAGAGGTCTCTTTGTGCATTGGAAATTTCAACTCTTTTTGACAATTTCAAAAATGCTTCAGTGGAACGATCGATTTTTTCGAGCCACGGTTTTGGCCACACCCCAATGAGCAAGATGATCACCATCAAGGGGACAAGAATCAGATATTCACGAGCCGTGAGATCTGTAAGTCGTTTATTCTCTTCGTTGGTAAGTGAACCAAAAAAAACGCGCTGAATCGCCCAGAGCATATACCCAGCAGCTAAAATAACTCCGATCACCGCAAAAGAGGCGTACCACGTTTTGGTCTGAAAAGCGCCCAGCAGAATGAGAAACTCACCGACAAAATTATTGAGTCCCGGCATTCCGACTGAAGCAAAGGAGATAAAAAGAAAAACAGCAGCAAAAAGAGGAACAACTTTTGCAATCCCACCATAATCAGCAATGAGACGTGTATGACGTCGATGATACAGCATGCCAATCAGGAAAAAGAGAGCTCCTGTGGAAAGGCCGTGATTCACCATTTGCAACACCGCGCCACTCACCGCGTGAGGTTCGAGGGCAAAGAGTCCCAGCATCACAAAACCAAGATGAGAAACAGAGGAGTAAGCAACAAGACGTTTGATATCGGGCTGAATCATGGCGACAAGCGCTCCGTAAATAATTCCGATGACGGAGAGTGTCAGCATCAACGGTGCAAACTTCACGACTGCCAAAGGAAAAAGAGGAATGGCAAAACGATAAAAACCGTAGGTTCCCATTTTGAGCAGCACGCCCGCTAAAATCACGCTCCCTGCTGTTGGCGCTTCAGTGTGGGTATCCGGCAACCACGTGTGAAAAGGAAAGAGAGGAACTTTGATCGCAAACGCCAAAGCGAAAGCCCCAAAAAGCCACAGCTGCGCTGTTACAGGAAAACCCTTCTCGTACCATGCAATCAAATCAAATGTTCCACCACAGTACCATGCAGCATAGAGAATCGCGGCAAGCATTAAGACTGATCCGGTCATCGTATAGAGAAGAAACTTAAACGCGACACGAATGCGATTGCCACTCCCCCAAACACCCACCAAAAAATACATCGGGATAAGCACGAGCTCCCAAAAAATGTAGAAGAGAAAAAGATCAAGCGCCGCAAAAACTCCCATCATTCCGGTGGAGAGAAGAAGCAGAAGCATATAAAAGAGTTTGCAACTCTTTTCTATTTCGTTCCATGCGCTGAGGATAATAAGTGGAAGAAGAAATGCGGAGAGCAAGATAAGAATCATCCCCACCCCATCAACGCCGAGTCGATATGAGATCCCCAGGGATGGAATCCACGAAACCAATTCTGTGAGTTCAAAAGCACCAGAACCTGTAACGCGATTCCATGCCACCATCGATAAGGCAAACGTCACGAGACTCGTGAGCAGCGAAAGAAAACGAATTTCTCGGACGCGTGTTGCAGGGACAAAAAGAATCATCACCATTGCAAAAAGCGGAAGAAAAATAATCGTCGTTAACAAATGTGCATGTATCCAGCTCATATATACGATTCCGTGTCATCCCCGTGAAGACGGGGATCTCATGAGATTCCCGCTTTCGCGGGAATGACAACTTTTGAACTCCATTTTCTACAATGCCACATATCCCACAATCAACACCGCGCCGATTAAGAAATACAATAAATACTGTTGCAACACACCATTTTGACTCATCGACACCAAACGTGCCCAGAGTCCAATGGTGCGTGCGCTGCCATACACGAACAGACCATCGAGCGTCATCTCATCAATCCCTTTCCATAAAAAACGACGCGAACACCACAGAAGTGGACGAATGATGACCCGATCATAGAGTTCATCTACAAAATAACGATTCGCGATGAGCCAATAAAGCCGAGAAACTTTCTGAACCACTCGATCTGGAAAGCCACGCTTTTGTGTGTAGATCACCCAACCGAAAATGGAAAAGTGAAGCCCCCAAAGTGTGGTCACCACCATTAAAACAAGCTCAGTTGCGTGTGACGCTTCTCCACCATGTCCCATGGCCGTGGGAACAATATCGCGTAACCATTGCGACAGCAGATCTCTCCCTCCTAAAACTTCTGGAATTCCTAAAATACCGGCAAAGAGAGAGAAAAACGCAAGAATGAGGAGCGGAAGTGTCATTGACACAGGAGATTCGTGTATTTTTTTCCATTTCTCAGGAGGAAGTTCTGTCTTTCCAAAAAAGACTGAACCAACCAAACGAAAAATATAAAAGGAGGTGAGTCCCGCTCCTAAAAATCCAACAAACCATAAACCGACATGGCCACTGTTATACGCACTCCATAAAATAGCATCTTTAGAAAAAAAACCTGACGTCGGGAGAAGCCCTGCAAGCGCGAAAGAGCCAAGGACAAAGGTCCATGTCGTAATCGGAAGTTTTTTCTGTAAGCCTCCCATGCGACGCATATCTTGTTCGCCGTGCAGCGCATGAATCACACTCCCAGCGCCTAAAAAGAGAAGTGCTTTAAAAAAAGCGTGCGTCACAAGATGAAAAATGGCGCCAGAAAAAGCTCCGACACCACAGGCAAGAAACATATATCCGAGTTGCGAAACCGTCGAATAGGCGAGAACTTTTTTGATGTCGGTCGCGGTCACACCCATCGTCGCGGCAAAAACGACTGTCGTCGTTCCTATAATAGCGACAATATCCATTGCGACAGGAGAGAGAACATAGAGAAAATTGAGCCTCACGATCATATAGATCCCCGCGGTCACCATGGTCGCTGCGTGAATCAGTGCTGAGACAGGGGTCGGACCTGCCATAGCATCAGGCAACCAGACATAGAGGGGAATCTGCGCCGATTTTCCGCACGCTCCGATAAAAAGAAGAAGACAAAGAATGGTGGCAACAGGAGTAAAGTAAGCCACATGACGACTCATGGTTTCAAAATTAAAAAATCCAAGACTCGGATCTGCGCCCGTCGCAGACATCACCCCAAAGATCAGAAACATTCCTAAGAGAAAGGCAGCATCCCCAATGCGATTGACAATAAATGCTTTCGATCCCGCTTTTGCCTTTTCTGCATCTTCAAACCAAAAGCCGATCAGAAGATAAGAACAGAGCCCAACCCCTTCCCATCCCACAAACATCAGAAGAAGATTATCAGCGAGCACCAAAATCAACATGAAGAAGAGAAAAAGATTGAGCTCCATGAAATAACGCGCATATCCCGCATCGTGACTCATGTAGCCCACAGAGTAGAGATGAATAAGACTTCCGACACCCGTGATAATGAGCGCTAACACAAGCGAGAGCTCATCGACATTGAGCCCGATATCAATGACGAGCCCTGGAAGTGCGGTCCAGGTGAAAAGTGGGCCGGTGATGAGTGACGGTGTTGTCCCCTCAAAACCGATGAGCGTAAAATAACAGACAATCGTTGCCGCAAAACCGAGAAGCGGCATCAGCACTCCAATAAAAGAAACAATTGATCGATGACGATCGGTTGCTTCATGTGAAGAGATCGCTGCAAACATGCCATTCAGAAGAGCGCCTAAAAGTGGAAAGGCGACAATAAGCCAGACCAGCATTTGAATCGAAAGATGGTGATAGATAAACTCAAGCATTTGAGTACGATGTCATTCCTGCGCAGGCAGGAATCCAGATGTTTATCTTTTCTGGATCCCCGCCTGCGCGGGGATGACAATATCCTAGTTGAAAGTTAAACCACTATAAGTACATTATCCTTTTAATAATCTCACATCATCGACATAAACCGTTGAACGATGACGAAACAGCGCAATAATAATGGCAAGTCCAACACCAGCCTCTGCTGCTGCAACGGCTAAGACAAAAAAGACAAAAAGCGTTCCATCGGCAATACCGTTCCAACGAGAGAATGCCAGAAATGCAATATTGACCGCATTCAGCATCAACTCAATCGACATAAAAATAATGAGAGCATTGCGGCGAATGACAACGCCCATCATACCGATCGCAAAGAGAAGAATACTTAAAAAGAGATAATGTTGTAACGTGATCATCATGACATCTCCCAACGCTAGCTCAGTTTTTTCTTTCCCATCGCCACAGCTCCCACAATTGCTGCGAGCAATAACAGAGAAGCCAATTCAAAAGGAACGGCATAAGTTGTTAGCAATAAACTCCCGAGCGTTTTCGTCTGCGTGTAATGTTCAGGAAGTGGCATCGGCAGCGCAAATGGTGGCCTCCAAAAACTCATGACAAGTAACGCAGCGAGGTAGAGCGAGAGCAGAACGCCAAGAATTTTACTGAAACGAACGATCCGCGGTTTTAAAGCGCGCGGTCCAAGATCAATAAGCATGATCACGAAAATAAAAAGGACCATCACCGCTCCGGCATAGACAAGCACTTGAATGACCGCCAAAAAAGGAGCAGCAAGAAGTGCAAAGAGTCCGGCGGACGCTGCAAGAGAGACCACAAGCCAAAGAGAGCTGATGAGCGGATTCACGCGTGTGATCATGAGCAACGCCGACAGAGAAGCAGCGGCAGCAAAAAGATAAAAAAGAAGAGTATCGAGCATCATGGTTATGGCCTCAATAAAACCATCACCGCTGCAATGACGACATTCACAATCCCCAGCGGCAAAAGGACTTTCCATCCAAGTCGCATCAGTTGATCATATCGAAATCGCGGTAATGTCCAGCGAACCCAAATAAAAACAGAAACAAAAAAAAGTGTTTTCGTCAGCAGCACAATGAGTTGCAAGAAAAAAAGAAAGAGGGCTATCGCCCCTTCTGGAATGGCATGCGAACTAAAAATAAAATAAGTTCCGAAAAAAACAAAACCCATGAAAAGGGCGCCAGCCCCGAAGAGGAGAGGCTCTAAATCTCGTTTATCTCCCCAATATCCACGACGTTTAAAGTATCGACGTGTTAAAAAAAGACCGACAAGAAAATGAAGAACGATAAGTCCGATCCAGGTCATCGGAATGATAGAGTGAATATGTTCGCGCATCAGGGTCGTGGAGACAAACGGAAGATGCCATCCTCCAAAAAAGAGGAGAGAAACCAGAAGCGATCCCACAATAATATGCGCATATTCTGCCATGAAAAAAACCGCGAAGCGCATGGAACTGTATTCTGTATGAAAACCAGCGGTGATCTCCGCTTCTCCTTCAGGTAAATCAAACGGAAGACGATTCGTCTCGGCAAAAAGAGCAACGAAAAAAAGAAGAAAAGCGAGCGGGAGACGCACCGCATTCCAAGAAAAGAGATTGGAACCTTGATCAGCGACAATATCGTTCAGACGAAAAGATCCTGCGACTAAAAAGAGCGCGACGACAGAGAGCGCCATCGCAAGCTCATAGCTGAGCATCTGCGAAGCGCCGCGAAGCGCACCAAGCAAAGAATACTTATTTCCCGAAGACCAACCCGCAAGTAAAAGCGCATAGACACTGAGCGACGAGAGGGCGAGCACATAGAGAAGTCCCCCTTCCAGATCAGCAATCTGAAAATGAAAGATCACATTTCCAAGGTGAAGAGGTTCTGCAAAAGGAATCACCGCAAGCGTTACCACAACGACAAACAGAGCAATCATCGGAGCAAGAATAAAAAGGGGACTATATGCTTGTTCGTTGGTGGTATCCCCTTTGGTGATCAGTTTGATCGCATCTGCAAGACTATGAATGAGTCCACCTAAACGAATGATGCCAAAAAGTGCAGCGCGATTCGGCCCACGACGGTCTTGAATATATGCGGCCCCTTTTCGCTCCATCCAAATGAGAATCGGCACGAGGTTCAGCACCATCATAATAACGATCACCACTTTTGCGATAGCAAGTCCGTGCTCGATCATAATCCTATCGCTTTCTTTCCGGTGGCTAAAACTTCAGCGGCAGATGCATATCCAAAAGAACTTCCGAAAGCTGATGCCAGATGATTGAGAATTCCCCAGGTCGGAAGCGATTCCATTTTCGGATCAAAGGCTTTCGAAAAACGTTGCCATCGTCCATCACGATTTACAAACGTCCCCTCTTGCTCTGCGTGACTTGCGCGCGGAAGGAGAAGATGCGCAAAGGGCTGTATGCTTTCGTTTCTGATATCGGTCATGAGCACAACATATTCTGGTTTTAGAGAAATCAGTCTTTTCTCATCAGCATCAGAAAGTGATCCCAGGATGACAAAAACTTTTCCTTTCGATTTTTCCGAAAAACGTTCTTGCGTCAGAAGTTTCACCCCATTCGTATTGGGATTTCGATCGTGATCGCGCAAAATGTCATCCGCAAACGAGGGATCATGTTCATCACCACTCCAGACAATCGAAGAAGTTTTCAGAACTTCTTTGAAGAAACGAAGTGCTGCCATATTTTCTTCGAGCGACTGCTGAACTGAGAGGACACCGACAATATCTGATGGCTGATACGTTTTCAGTTTTGTCGCCATCTCTGCGGTTGCGCTCTCCCAGCTGATGCGCTCATAAATACCATTCACCTCTTTCATCGGAAAGAGGACACGTTCATCAGCATTGATCCGTTTATAGGTCATGCGCCCGGGATCGCACATCCAGCATTCATTCACCTCTTCATTCTCTCGCGGTCGATAGCGATAGGCGATTCCGTCATCGTGATCGAGCCAGATATTGCACCCTGTTGCGCATCCCGTGCAGATGGAGGGAGTACTTTTTAAAAACCAGACACGTTTTTGAAATCGAAAATCGGAAGAGGTCAGCGCTCCAACGGGACAGATGTCGACCGTACAGAGCGAATACGGATTATCGAGTTGCTTTCCGGGAAAGACATCGATCGTCGAGTGATCACCCCGCTCGCACAGAATCAGTTGATGCTCTTTCGCAATCTCATCGCAAAAACGAATGCAGCGAGTACAGAGCACACAGCGTTCATCATCGAGCACCACATAGGGACCGATCGGTTTTGCTTTCGGTTTGTGCACTTTCGGATAACGCATGCGGGAGGGCTGCAGCGAGTGATCGAAATATTGATCTTGAAGTTTACATTCTCCCGACTGATCGCAGACGGGACAGTCGAGTGGATGATTGATGAGAATAAATTCGAGCACATCTTTTCGCAGCTGCGCTGCTTTCTGGGAATTTACATGTACAATCATACCGTCACGAACTCGCTCACGGCACGAAATCACGGGAGCGCGGGCCCCTTCAACGTCGACCTGGCAGAGACGGCAGTTGCCAGCGATCGAAAGTTTTGGATGATAGCAGAAATGCGGAATTTCGATCCCAATATCTTTTGCAGCATTGAAGATCGTGACACCAGCATCGACTTCCACGTGCTTCCCATCAATCGTCATTTTCACTTTTTGTGTCATAACACTTTCAAGTTTTTGCAAAAAAATATTTCAAAACATTTCTCTTTTGTTACGGGTCCTGTCACCTCCGCCGTTCCACCTCCCCGCTTACGCGGGGCACCCCTGGGATCCGGCGTTGGTGCCACCCGAATTATTTGTCAGTTTTGAAATATTTTCTCGACGCACATCCAACGTGTTTCGCTTCATCGGACATCGTCGTAAACGAACATGTTCTTCAAATTCATGTCGAAAACAGTTAATCCACGATCGAATCGGCATCGCCAGCGCATCTGCTAGCGTACAAATCGTTCGTCCTTGCATATTGTCAGCTAACTGAAAAAGGACCGAGAGGTCCTGTGCATCTCCATCACCTCGCTCCATCCGATCGACAATTTTCTTTGCCCATCCTGTCCCTTCGCGGCACGGTGTACACTGACCACACGACTCGTGCGCATAAAAACGTGCGAGATCCGCAAGCACTTCGACCGCACAGACGCTGTCATCAAAGATAATCACCCCACCACTTCCCAGAAGTGTTCCCGATTGTTGCAGCGATTCATAATCGAGTCGCGATGCTAAAATCTGTTCGCCCGTGAGAACCGGAACTGATGATCCACCAACAACAACCGCCTTGAGTTTACGACCACCACGCACACCGCCACAGTATTCATTCATAAACGTCGCAAACGGAAGACCGAGCTCTACTTCATAGACTCCCGGTTTTTCGACATGACCGCATACAGAGAAGAGTTTGGTTCCAGGACTTTTTTCCGTTCCGAATTTTCGATAAGCGCTTGCACCCTTCGCCAAAATAAAGGGAACGGCACAAATAGTTTCGACATTATTAACAATCGTCGGACAGGAAAAGAGACCCTCCACCGCCGGAAATGGAGGCTTGATACGTGGGAATCCTCGATATCCTTCAAGCGACGAAAGAAGTGCGGTCTCTTCCCCACAAATATAGGCGCCAGCTCCACGATGCGTGTAAATTTCAAGATCATACCCAGAACCTAAAATATTTTTGCCAAGAAGTTTTGATGCATAGGCTTGAAAAAGCGCAGCTTCAAAAAGTTCGCATTGATGAAAAAATTCTCCACGAAAATAAATATACGCCGTATGCGCACCGATCGCATACGAAGCAGCGATCATTCCTTCGATGAGCAGATGCGGATCTCGCTCCAGCAGATGACGATCTTTAAACGTTCCTGGTTCGCTCTCATCGGCATTGATGACCAGATAGACTGGCTTTCCGGTATTTTTCGGAACAAAACTCCATTTCATTCCGGTTGAAAAACCGGCACCACCTCGACCGCGAAGGCCTGCGGCCTTTACTTCTTCTGTCACTCGATCAGGTTGCATCTGAAACAGTTTTTCAAGCGACGCATAAGCGCCATGTTTTTTGGCAACAACGATGTCGTCCATCTTTTCGACATTCCAGTTTTTATTTAAGACAAGAGTCATTTTAGTTATGTTGAAAAATCATTTCGAAACGTTTCCCATTTGATACGGGTCCTGCCGCCTGCGGTGTTCCGGCCCTCCGCTAAAGACGGAGACCTCCCGGAACACGCTCCGGCGTCACCCGAATCTTGATCTGTTTCGAAATGATTTTTCATTATTTGGAATCTCTTCTTAATTCATCTAAAAGTTTATCCACCTTTTGAGGAGTCAAATTTTCATAATAGTCATTCCCAACTTGCATCATCGGCGCTGTACCACACGATGCCAGACATTCCACCGTCGAGAGGTGAAAATTTCCGCATGGAGAAGTTTCTCCCACATTGCAGCCGATTTTTTCTTTCACATAATCGACAAGCCAATCAGCTTCTCGCAGTCGACAGCAGACACTGTTACAAATTTGAATATGGTGTTTCCCAATCGGTGTGCGATTGAACATTGTGTAAAACGTGACCACTTCCTGGACATCGCCTGCAGAGAGTTCCAAAAAGTTGGCGACATATTCCATCGCCTCTTTTGAAACCCATCCCTCTTGTTCTTGCACAAGCCACAACACCGGCAAAATCGCCGCACGTTTGGTCGGATATTTGGCCAAAATCTTTGGAAGCTGCGCTTCCCGTTCTTTTGTAAACTTGAAGTTCATATATTAACGATCAATTTCGCCGGCTACTATGTTCAACCCACCAAGAATTGCAATGGCATCTGCAATCATTCCACCTTCAATGAGCGCGGGATACGCTTGATACAGCGTAAAGCAGGGACCACGGACCTTGATACGATAAGGATTTTTGGAACCGTCACTCACCACATAAAAACCGAGTTCACCATTCGCAGCTTCCGTATACGAATAAATTTCTCCTGCTGGTGGAATAATGCCATGCATCACCAATTTAAAATGTTGCATCATCCCTTCAATCGAACCATAGACCTCATGCTTTGGAGGAAACGCCACACGACGATCATCGGTCATCACTGCACCAGTTGGAATTTTTTCTAAAATTTGCTCGACCATACGCGCTGACTGTTCCATCTCTTCCATACGCACAAAAATACGATCGTATGAATCGCCATGCGTTCCGATCGGAATATCCCACTCGAGCTGATCATAATAATAATAAGGATGCGCTTTGCGAATATCATAATCAATACCGCACGCGCGTAAGCAGGGACCGGTAAAACCAAAACTGATCGCATCCTCAGATGAAATGGCTCCAACCCCTTGTGTGCGATCCATTAAAATACGATTGCGTCGAAGAAGACCGTTCACATCATCAAGCGCTTTCCGAAGATCTTTCAAACACTGTCTTAAATAAGAATGCGTGTTCGGAGGCATATCGCGCATCACGCCACCAATCCGAGTGTAGGATGTCGTGAGCCGCGCACCACACAGTGCTTCCACCCAATCGGTAAACTGTTCGCGCATGTTGAAGAAATACCAAAAATTGGTGAGCGCGCCGATATCGACTAGATTTGTTCCGATGCAAACCAGATGATCCATAATACGAGAAACCTCGCAAATGAGCATGCGAATCCACTTTGCGCGTTCTGGAATATCAAGTGAAAGCAAATCTTCCACAGCTTTACAGTAACCAACATTGTTCATCAGTGATGAAAGATAATTCAAACGATCGGTATATGGAATCACCTGAAGATAATCGTGATTCTCCGCTTCTTTTTCGAAACAGCGATGAAGATAACCAATTTCAGCAACCGCCGTTTGAATTTTCTCTCCCGCAAGATCCACAAGCACACGAAAACATCCGTGCATGGCAGGATGCGAAGGACCGATATTGAGAAGATTCGCTTGTGTTGCCAAATCTTGCATGCCTCGTTCTTCTTTCTCAGCATGCTGCAACATTTTTTCAATCACTTCGTGTTGTCGTGTTTTTTTACGCGCAAGCTCGTCGACTAAAGGTTCTGGAGTCGGAACAACACCTCGACGATTATACGGAAAATCTTTTCGAAGCGCGTGACCTTCAAACTCATGATGACAGAGAATGCGTTTGAGATCTGGATGACCCGTAAAACGAATGCCAAAAAGATCGTATGCTTCACGTTCGTACCAATCAACGGTCTTATATAAATGAGAAATCGAAGGAAGAGTCGGATCATCTGCCGGACATCTCGTTTTGACGCGAATGCGTTTTCGAGTTGAGAGCGAAGAGAGATGCACGATCACTTCAAATCGTTCATCTCTTTCCGGGTAATCAGCGCCGCAGAGATCCATCAAAATATTAAAGCGAAGTTCTGGATCATCACGCAAAAACTGAATGACGTCGATCCACACATGACGAGGGAACACAGCCGTCTCATTGCCATAAGCGCTTGAGGTTTCACGACACTCGTTTCCAAAACGGGTTTTCAGCCTTTCAAGTACATGTTGTGACATATTTTTTTACGGAAATGTTAATCCCCACGCACTCCAGGTTCCGCCAGACGAGTCGTTGGTAATGCTGTAAATATTTCCATCATCTCCTTCTTGTAATAAAAGTTCGAGATCGCGTTTCGCAATGACTCCTTCTGGAGTATTTTTCCCTTTTTCGATCACTTCATGAAATGCTTTGATCGCTGCCATGCGATACGGTTGTGATTTAATAATCAATTCATCTTCCGTAATTTTTCCGTTGTAGACAACCCATGTCCATTTGCGCCAAATATACGAAATATCTTCATTCACTCGCCCCCGCAGCAATGTCGCACGACGATTCCATTCTCCGCTGGGAAAACGTCGAAGATATCCTTCCACTCGCGGAAGAACTTCATCAGGATGTCCTTTGAGACGTCGAAGTAAAAGATAAAATTCAGCTTCGGCCGCATACTTACTTTTTGCATAACGTGCAAGAATTCGTTCGTAGTGAGCGCCGGTATATTGAATAAACGCAATGCCGGTTCCGCCGGTGTATTCAAAAGCTTGATGACCAAAACGTTTATTAAACTGTGTAACGTGTTCTTGCATACACGCTGGGGTTTTAGGAGCCCCTTTACTCCAATAACATTTCTTTTCTGCAGCCTCACTTAAACTGTCTTGAAATTTATCGAGAAGACGTCCTGCAGAGGCAAGCGCTTCAGGTGCATTCTTATGTCGTGGCGATTCATACGCAAAAGCCGCAAAATAAATCGCCGCCTCTTCATGACGACCTTGTTTCAAAAGCGACATCGCATCATCATAGTGATCGGCGAAAAGTGGTTGAACAAAAAATGTAAGAAAAAAAAATATCAAAAACTTAAAAACAATTTCAAAACATTTCTTATTTGATACGGGTCCTGCCGCCTGCGGTGTTCCGGCCCTCCGCTGAAGACGGAGACCTCCCGGAACACGCTCCGGCGTCACCCGAATCTGATCAGTTTTGAAATTGTTTTTATGCATGCAGTATCTCTGGTTTCTTTTTCCCTAAAATACCTTCTTGAATTTTCACCAGCGCATCGAAAAGTTGTTCAGGTCTCGGCGGACAACCAGGAATATAAACATCGACGGGAATAATTTCATCGATCCCCTGAATCGTATGATAGTTGTCATAAAATCCACCGGTCGACGCACAGACACCGTAAGCAACAACCCATTTCGGATACGGCATCTGATCGTAAATACGTTTCAAAATAGGAGCTTGTTTATAACTCACGGTTCCCATGACGAGCAAGAGATCGGCCTGGCGCGGAGAAAAGCGGACGAGCTCAGCACCAAAACGAGAAATATCATAACGACTCGAAACAGCCCCCATAAACTCAATCGCGCAGCAGGCGGTTCCAAAAGGAAAAGGCCAGAGCGAATACTTTCGCGCCCAGTTTAAAAGGTCTTCGATTTTCGAGGTAATAATATCGGTACCGCCACTCATGACTTCTCCTCCCATTCAAGCGCTCCTCGTTTCCAGACATAGAGAAGACCCAAAAAGAGAATTCCAACAAAGACAATCATTTCAAAAAACATCAAAAATCCATCTCCTTTGATGACAAAATCGCGAAAAACAACCGCCCATGGATATAAAAAGACAATTTCCACATCAAAGATGATAAAAAGAACCGCAATGAGGAAAAAATTAATGGGAGTTCGAGGACGCACGGTCCCGACGGGATCAAGGCCACATTCATACGGAATTTTATGGGCTTTTGTGCGTACCGGCTTTCCGAGAAGCGCTGAAAGTCCAATGATTGCTCCCGCGATCACCGCTCCCGCGAGAAAAAGAAAAAGAAGTGAAAATGCCGTTACATTCATGAATAGCGTCGATAACAAGCTTCACTTCTATTGACAACAAAATCTCTCGTCCACATGATGTGAATACCTCCCCTCTTTCATGATGGAAGAAAATGACCTCTCAGAATGAGA
Organism: Deltaproteobacteria bacterium RIFCSPHIGHO2_02_FULL_44_16; assembly: GCA_001798185.1. Lineage (NCBI taxonomy): Bacteria > Deltaproteobacteria > Deltaproteobacteria bacterium RIFCSPHIGHO2_02_FULL_44_16. The sequence goes on from MGRM01000009.1 coordinate 233,497, forward strand.
ATTTCTCAAGATGAGAAGGAGTCAAAAAAGAATTATTTTCCATAAAATCAAAACCTTACCTCTTTAAAGCCGTGGGCATGTAAATTGCACTTTAAACTCATGAACAAAAAAAACTTTAACGTTGGCGGGAGGAATCACCATGAAAAGTGAGAGACACACAGCAATCTCTGTCGTGATGATCAGTCTCCTTTTTTTGATCTCAGGCTGTAAAGCTGGATTCATCGGTCTTACTGATCCTGATGCACCCACGAAAGCAGAGGAAGAGGCGGCCGGTCAACTTGCCGCGAACGATGAAAAGAAACCGCAGCAAGCTGCCGAAGGAAACCCAGCTCCAAGCCCCACCACGGTTGATAACACACTCGCATGTCTCGCGCCTCCAGCGATTCAGACACCAGATATCACACCAATCGTTTCGTGCGAACCGTGCATGGATCTACTTCCGAGTGATGCACACACTGTGATTGCAATCGATTTCAGAAACACGTCGAATGCTTTACTCTGGCAGCGCATTGTGGCTGACAATGGAACTCTTTTAGGACGCATGGCAAATAGCATGCCCGAACGCGCGTGTATCGCGATACGTTACAGAGCGGCTTCCCGAACTCCAGTCCCTGATCCAGCATGTTCCGCAGCGCCTCCTGCAGACATGGACCGTATTTCTCAAATTATCTTTGGTCCGAGCACTCCATCAACAGGGAGCCTTACAAACAATCAACTTTTTCTTCTCAACCCCGTAACTGATCCCGAAGTGGAAGAATCAGTCATGGTGCTTGACTATGGAAGTCAGAGCGTTCCGGTATTCTTAAATAATCTTATCAGTCTTCTTCGTTCTTCGATCCGACAGGGCGATCCTGTAGTGGATGGTTTACAAAGTCTGCAACAAGGTTCTCGTTTTAGTCACATAAGCACTCTTCCTTCGGGACAGAATGTCTATGCCTATCAAGCAACAAACAGCAGCGCACTGATACTTGGTACATCACGTTATCTCCTTCGCGCGACGAAACCAGATGCGCTTGCCTGCGCTTCGCATCCGATGGCAGAAGTCATGCAACAATTTGCGCCATCGCACTTCAAAATTGCGTCGCAAATCTCTCCAGAACGTTTTCAACAAATCGCGGATCTTCTTTTCGTTCCGGGGTTCCAAAGCGGTCAATATCGTCATCTTGGCGCAGCGCTGAATCTCGGAACCAATCGAACAATGCTTAATCTCAAAGCATTTGCAGGAGATCGCCTCGTTGATCCTGCATTCGAACTCCTAGTCGCGCTCAATCTCGAACAGATTGAAGTGACACGAGTTCTGGGAACATTGGTGGGGAGCCAAAACACGCTTCCACCTCCAGTGTGTCCTGGGCTTCCCTCGGGAGCAGCAACACCTTCACCAGCAACGCCACCAACACCGGCAAAAGGATCACTTCGCATTGTGGAACTTCCTGGAACCATCCCCCTGTGGTGCGTCCTCAATCCCACGGGAATTCCTGAATATTATACAGGTGGTACGATTCAATCTCTCGATTCTGTCGGATATCAAATTGACAGTCTCAATAATAATGGCACTACTTACGAATGGAGCATCCGTCATCCTGGCTCTCTTTTCATTCAAGCGAGCCAAACCTTTCAATCATCACCGATTACGATGCAGATCACGACCCCCGGTCCTTCTGTCACTTTTGGCGAGGGAAGTGTGAATCCATGGCGCTTTGGTCCGAATGGCGAACAATATACCTTTGGCGATGTTTCCGTTGATCTCGTCGTTCGCGATGCAGCGGGAAACTCGATTGAAACCTCTTCAACCACTATTAACATTGAATATCTGGGCAACAACGCCGGCCAACAACTGCTCACCAGCATGGGAGTGACCGATCCACTGACAAATCGAACAGCGCAACGTCTCGGGCTCTGTTTTGATCCTACTTAGAGTCCATCTCATAAATGTCTTTTCATTTGTTGTCATCCCTGCGGAGGCAGGGATCCAGTGCTTTCAATGTCTTCTGGATTCCCGCCTACGCGGGAATGACAAAAAGCATACTCTCAAAAAGTTAAACCACTATATCAATTGACCTAACGTGGAATCTTTAGCATGAAGATTCTTCGATGAAGAATCCAAAAAATATTATTGTCTACGATCTGGAAACGAAATACGCCTTTAATGATGTTGGCGGCAGACATGCCTTTGAAAAGCTCGGCATCTCTGTCCTGGGGGCTTACGATTACGCAAACAACATGTACACGGTCTATGAAGAACCAGAACTCCATCTCTTCTTTGAGCGTCTTCAACATCGTCCCTTACTTGTTGGTTTTAATAGCAAAAAATTTGATACGCCGATCCTACAAGCTTATTCGCGATTCGATCTGAATAAAACACTTCCGCAACTCGATCTCCTTGAAGAAATGGTTCGCGCGCTCGGTCATCGAGTGAGTCTCGACAGCATTGCAGAAGCCACACTTGGAAAAAAGAAACTTGGGAATGGACTCGATGCCCTTGAATATTTTCGCACAGGGCAGATCAAAAAATTAAAAGCGTATTGTCTGGAAGATGTAAAAATCACGAGAGAGATTTTCGAATATGGCGCGAAGCACCAAGAAGTTTTCTATACTCCAAAATTTGGGACTGAAAAAGGACGCGCTCCTATTTCCTGGAAAATGCTTCATCCTCATGAATGCTTAGAACCAGATCCGCAGAGGAGCCTCTTTTAATGTCAGAACTTTATGATGTCATTATTATCGGAGGAGGAAGCGCTGGAAGTGTGGCAGCCACCTTTCTTGCTGCGCATCGATGGAAAACCCTGCTCCTCGATAAGAACATCGACGAAGGATATCTCGCAAGCTTAGGCCATATCCATTTTTTCCCGGGCCTTCTTGAATCCATTACAGGGCATGAACTCACAACTCGCCTCCATCAACAAGCACATACTGCGGGTGCCATCTTCACACCGGCAACCGTGACTTCAGTCATGCTGAAAAGTTCTCCTTTTGAAATCCAAAAAGAGGACGGCAAACAAGAACAGACAAAAGCTCTTCTTCTGACAACGGGCGCAGCTTCACGCACTCACTTCGCACCAGGAGAAAAAGAACTTCGTGGCAAAGGTGTTTATTATGATGCGCTCTTGGATGGGCCCTCTGTTCAAGGAAAAACAATGGCAGTGGTCGGAAAATCAGCTCACAGCGCAGAAGAGGCGATTCTTCTCGCACGATTTGCTTCAACCTTATACTTTATTATTCCTTCGTCGAAACTCGATATTCCCGATCATCTTTTTCATCTTCTCGAAAAAAAATCGAATATAGAATTTCTTTTTTCAACAAGTCTCAAAAGCATTGAAGGAAAAGATCAAGTTGAAGGCATCACGGTTTTAAGCGCAGGAGCAGAAAAAGGAATCGCGATCGATGCAGTTTTTTCTTATCTCTCTGACTATCAGACAACTCACTCTTACCTTGAAGGAACAGTAGAACTTGCCGACAACAAAACAGTTCTGGTTGATACGACAATGAGCACTTCCATCAAAGGAGTGTTTGCTGCTGGCGATATCCTCTGCGGGCAACCACAAATTCCAACGGTCGCTGCAGCACAGGGAATCATCGCTGCAATCAATATCGATCATTTTTTGAGATCCCTGTAGATTGTAAATCACTTCTTTTTTGAAATGTATTCCGTAACCGCTTCAAAAATCTCTTGTGCTGTGGAAAGAGCTTCTTTTGCTTCTTGTTTATTTGGCGGACCAGAAGCTTTCATACCAGGAGCAGCATCAGGATAGCGCAGAGGAATATAGTAACCATCGATCACCGAAAGCATTTCTTTCCATTTCCTAAGATTCAGCTCGGAAAACAATGAAGAGAGTTCGCGAAGACTATGTGTTTTCGGATAGGCCTTGCCTAAAAAAACAAGCGCGCCTTTCAGTGATTTTTCAATGCTCTGTTGAGAAAGAAAACAGACCTGTGCATGAAAACCTTCACGTAAACCGATTTCAGCAAATTGAAGATCATCTTCTGCTTTGTCCATCCATGCTTCATACCGTGCATTCATAAAGGATTTTTCCCTTTTTGAGAATCTCTTCTTTGAGAAAATTATTTTCTGAAAGTTCTTTGTTGAATTCTTCTGGAGTCCAAATGACATAATCAACTCCAACATCCGTATTTTCAGAAAGAATGGGCGCTAGTTCTTTCACACGATCCCAATAACGCTTCGGAATATTTTTTTTGACAATGCAGAGGTCAACATCACTTGAAGGTGTCACACGTCCTGTAGGGAGAGATCCAAATAAGATTATTTTTTCTGGATGATACTCTTTTTTTAATACTCGTAGAAGTTTTTGAACATTTTTCTCTAGCTTCATCCGTCGCATCTCTCGTGACACAATACTTTTTAATTCCTCCATATAAGGATATGTTTCGTCGAACTGATAATATTTCAACATCCCTTTTCGTACACTTTTTAAGATGCGATTTTTTTCGAGCTTTGTTAACTGTCGCTGAAGTGAACCTACCGCTTGTGAAGTGAGGTCTGCAATTTCTCGAAGGTAAAAATTTTCCCCTGGTCGTGAAAAAAAGAGAAAAAGGACCTTCTGGATCCCTTCTGATGGAAAGAAGAATTGTTCCATATATGCATACAATTGTATGCATAATGAGTACAATGTCAAAGTTTTTCTGGATGCTGTAATTGTTCAATAATATGATTCACAAAGCGTCCGGCATCAGCGCCGTCGATCAAGCGATGATCAAAGGTGAGCGAAAGCGGAGCATCTTTGCCGATCACAATTTTTCCACTACGAACAACCGGTACTTCGCGAATTTTTCCAATCGCAAGAATCGCTGACTGCGGATAATTCATAATCGGTGTGGCAAAGATTCCGCCCACGGCACCGACATTGGAAATCGTGAAACTGCCGCCGCGCATCTCTTCAAGAGAAATTGCGCGAGTGCGCGCACGTTCCGAAATCCCCTTCAAATCTGCGCCGAGTTGATCCAACGATTTTTTATCGGCATCTTTAATCACCGGAACCATGAGTCCATTTTCCGTATCCACCGCAATGCCGATATTATAGTACTTCATATAGACAATCTGACTTGCCGCTTCATCAAGTACAGCATTGATCTGCGGATATTGTTTCAACGCACTCACCACGGCTTTGATGAAAAAAGGCATATAGGTGATTTTTTGTTTTTGACGAAATTTTTCAACTGCATCCATATCTGCAACATCAAAATGAGTTACCAGCGGCGCGGAAGTCGTGGTCTTCAATAAACGTTCCGCAATACTTTTGCGCACTCCTTGAAAGGGCTCTTTTACGACTGGTCCATATTTCTCCAGGCCTGCGGCCATTCCTGGTGAAGATGCGGTTGACGTTGCAGAAACTTTTTCTGTTCCTTTTGAGGTTGAGGCTCGTTTGACATCCTCTTCCGTAATTCTTCCTCCAGGCCCAGACCCTTCCAGCGTATCGAGATCAACACCGAGCTCTTTTGCAAGCTGACGAATACGGGGCATCACCGGTGCTGCTGATTTTTGCGTCTGAGATGTTGTCGAAGAAATTGAACGCCGAACAGGAGAGGACGGAGTCCCAAACGAAAGTTCTTCAGCAATAGCTCCCACAACAGTTGGAGCTTTCGCTCTTTCTGCATCTGGCGCTGTTTCTGTGGTTATTATTGTGGGACCTGTCCCATCATCGAAAGAGACAATGACTTGTCCGACTTTGATGGTTTGATTTTCTTGCGCATGAAGCTTCAGCACCTTTCCTGTTTTTGGAGATGGAACTTCGACGATTGCTTTGTCGGTCTCGACTTCAGCAAGGACCTGGTCTTCTTTCACCATGTCGCCCTCTTTCACGCGCCATTTGACGAGAAGCCCTTCGGCAATGCCTTCGCCGACATCAGGAAATTTAAAATCGAATGCCATCTGTTGCCTCCGTCCTATCCGTGTTCCATCACTTTTCTAATTGCATGTACAAGTCGCGCTTCACTTGGAAGTTGCATCATCTCACCTTTGGGAAGCGGCATGGTAATATCATAACCGGTCACCCGTTCAAGAGGTGCTTTCAAAGAAAACATCTCTTTTTCTGCGCACAGCGCTGCAATTTCAGCTCCAAGTCCACAAAAACGAGCAGCTTCATGCAGCACAATTAATCGACCGGTCTTTCTGACCGATTCCAAAATCATCTCTTCATCAAGCGGAACAATGGAGCGAATATCAATGACTTCAATGCTCACTCCTTCTGCCGTAAAACTTTTCGCAACATTCGCTGCCAGATGCCGCATAAATCCCCAAGTGACGATGGTGACATCTGTTCCTTCGCAAACACGTTCCCCTTTTCCGATGGGGACCGTATAAAATCCATCAGGAACTTCATCTTTTACCGCACGATAAATGCGTTTGTGTTCCAGAAAAATAACAGGATCGGGATCTTCAATGGCAGCGAGCAAAAGTCCTTTGGTATCGTGTGGTGTAGATGGCATCACAATTTTTAAACCGGGAATGTGCGCATACGTCGCTTCGAAACTATCGGAGTGAAGTTCTGGTGCATGAATCCCGCCACCACAGGGCATGCGCACGACCATCGGCACGGTCCAACGTCCCCGCGTGCGATTGCGCATACGCGCAGCATGCGCCATCAGTTGATTGTGACAGAGAAAATCAAATCCCATAAATTGAATTTCAGCAACGGGCTTGAGTCCATAGATCGCCATGCCAATAGCCATACCGACAATACCGGCTTCAGCAAGGGGTGTGTCCATCACGCGATCTTTTCCAAATTTTTTCTGCAGCCCTGCTGTAGCACGAAAAACGCCGCCGAGCTTCCCCACATCTTCTCCCAGAACAATAACACGCTCGTCACGACTCATTGCCACTTGGAGGGCATCAGTAATAGCTTCGATATTCGATCGCTTTGGCACCGCTGACTCTCTTTTCTTTAATGATAATTTTCTTCATGAACTTCAGAAGCAAAAACTTTTGCGTCTTCTAATTGCTCACGGAGTCGCGGAGAAGTTTCGGCAAACGTAAAATTAAAAATCTCTTCGGGTGTCGGCTTGGCATAGGTTTCAAAAGCATGTACAGTCTCTTCTACAAAGACTTGCGCTTGTTGTTGAATTTCTTCGTCATCTTTTTTCTGCCAAAGCCCTTTCTTCTCTAAAAAACGTCTCAGGCGCAACACGCCATCTTTTTCTTTCCACATGGCCACATCTTCAGCACATTGATAGATGCTCGCATCATCGGCGGTTGTATGATCGCAGAGTCGATAGGTTACGGCTTCGATAAAAGTTGGTCCCTCACCACAACGCGCTTTCTCTAACGCTTCGGTCATCACCTGATACATCGCGAGAATATCCATCCCATCCACCGCAATGCCGTGAAATCCATATCCAAATGCTTTCTCCGCAAGCGTCTGCGACGCTGTCTGCATTTCCCGTGACACAGAAATAGCCCACTGGTTATTCGTGCAAAGAAAAACAACAGGCGCTTTGTAGACACCTGCAAAGTTCATGGCTTCGTGAAACTCCCCTTCTGACGTCGCTCCGTCACCAAAAGTTGCCACCACCGCGAGATTTTCTTTGCGAAGTTTCGCTCCCCAACCAATCCCAACAGCGTGTGGCAGATGCGACGCAATCGGAATAGAAAAAGGGAGAACGTTTGCCTCTTGTGGAAAGTGACTTCCCATCTCGTTTCCGAACCAAAAAAGTAAAACTTGATAAAAAGGAACGCCGCGAAGATGGGCCAGCGCTCCTTCACGATACGAAGGGACGAGCCAGTCTTGTGGTTTCATGGCATGCGCAGCGCTCACTTGAATTGCTTCATGTCCTTTAATTTGTGGATAGGTATTGAGTCGACCTTGGCGTTGAAGATTGAACGCTTTGTCATCAATCGCACGCAGTCGCACCATGTCACGATAAAACTGTTTGAGCATCGCATCAGAAGGGAGGGTCGCCCCTTTGGCGAGCACACCCTTTTCATCTAGGACTTGATAGATTTTTCCTTCACGTGGATCGTACTGTCCAAAAATCATAGCTGCTCCTGAGAGAAAAGTAGCCCTTTCCATCGAAAATAGCGGCATTTGTCAATGATGTCGTCTGACACAGAAAGTTATACTTTCAACACAATCTTCCCGAACAGATCACGAGAAAGCATTTTCTGATTACACCTTGTTCCAGGAACGAACATAGGAATTCTTGAAGGAAAATGTTTCTTCGCCACCATAGACACATTCCCCGAGAGGTTCGTCTTTTTGTTTCAATCCTTGAAGTTTCTGAAATGTATCGATCGGTTTCAAAAAACTCGGATCGAATGTTTCAGCAGATTTAATGGTAATCGGATACAAGACCGTTCCCTGGTCAATGATGAGGTCCACTTCATTTCCTTTGGTATCGCGCCAAAAATAAAGCGGTGGCTCGAGACCACGATGATAATATGATTTCATCCATTCTGAGATAATCCAATTTTCAAAAATAAAACCGCGCAAAGGATGTGTCTCAAGCGTTTCCGCTGTCTGTATTTTGAGCAGATAACAGAGAAGTCCCGTATCAAAAAAATAGAGTTTTGGTGATTTGATCATACGCTTATTGAAATTTCGAAAATGAGGTTGAAGCGTAAAACAGAGAAAGCTCATTTTCAGAAGAGAAAGCCAGGCATTAGCTGTCGGCTGAGAAACACCGCAATCATTCCCAAGCGAAGAGAGATTCAAAAGTTGTCCGACACGACCAGCGCAGAGCCTGACAAAACGATCAAAGAGATCAACATCGCCAATGTTCATGAGAGTACGCACATCTCGTTCAACGTAGGTTTCATAATACTGCTGAAGCCATTGCTGAGGAGCGAGTTGTTTATCGTAAATACGGGGATAGCCACCAGTAAAGAGTTGTGTCTCGAGTGAACGTTTTTGTGTTGAATGCGTCTGTTGTTTTTCTTTTACTATCAGTTCACCTCCGATTGGGATTTCTGATTTTTCATTCTCAAGTTCTCGTCTTGAAAAAGGGAGAAGCTTTGCAATCACGGTTCTCCCAGCCAAAGACTGTGTGATCTTTTCCATCAGGAGCAATTGATGAGAACCGGTCAGAACAAATTTTCGTGTTGATGCCGGTTCGTCAACGAGCGTTTGAATATAAGAGAGGAGTTCAGGAGCACGCTGAACTTCGTCAAGAACTAAAGGTCCTGAATGAAGACGAAAAAAACCCCGTGGATCTTCGATGGCACGACGACGCTGATCGACATCTTCTAATGATACATAGGCATAGGAAGGAAAAACCATCCGGCATAACGTCGACTTGCCTGATTGCCGTGGTCCAATAAGAGTGATCACTGGATATTTTTGAGCGTTTTCAGCTATATAATGAGCCAAATGTCGTTTATACATACATGAATATACTAGATTTTTTGTTTATTGGTGTCAATTGAAAGTTTAACTTTCAATTAGACCACAATATGACCAATAACTGACAGTTAGTTATTGGTCATCAGGTCATCATGACGATGTTATAAATACACAACTTCTTTTTTCATTTCTCGATAAGGAACATGAAAGTGAGGATTTATGGCATCGTCTGGCTCCGTGAATGTGATTGCTCTGAAAAATCATCTTGAAGAGATTGTGCATGAAAGCGGTGGTCATCCGCTGGATGAAGGATATCAGCAAGGCAGACTCATTGTAGATATTGCGCTTAGCGATGGTAATCCTGAGTTTTCACTCGTGGAACAAACAAAGTTCGGATCAGAGTATGCGACAGTAGCTCGTTGGATTGACAGTGAAACTTTTCGTCATGATATCAATCCTGCAAGTCAAGCAAGCTTAGAGCGTCGAGTAAATGCTTTGGCAGAGAAAGCTCTCAAGGCTTTACACCAAAGCAATGATCCCGAGATTCAACGAGCTTTGGCATTGGCAGAAGGCATTACCGAAGTTATTCAAGCTCACGGTGATGTTGAAGCCTATCTTGAACACATGACGCCTGAAACAAAAATTCCTTCTTTTCTTGGTTCGCTCTTTGAACTCCCACAACCTCTCACCAATCAACTGCCAACAAATTTGATGTGGATCGATCCTTCAGCTGAAAGAATTCTTCCCAATGCTGATATTGTGAACATCGCGACCAAACTTGCTCGAGGGCAATCCATTGATGGTGAGCTGCGAAACATAATTGTAAAGAGCGGAACTCTTCCTCAGATCCAAAGTATTCTCGGTCCAGAGAATGCAGCAATCGTCACCAAGCTCATCAATGGTGAAAAAATTTCAGCCCATGAAGCAAATCGGTTCATGACACAAGTTGAAACTGGTTATGTTCTCGATACAAACAGTCCTGGATGTGAACCCGTTCTAATGATAATTGCGGTAATGGGACTGCTAATAATAGTTTATTTCGCAGGAGTTTTTGAGGTTGGTGAATTAACTCCTAAGGGGGGGTCGCGCTTTTGTGCGTCGGGCTTTTGTTCGCCTTCTTGATATATTCAGCATGTAAATGAGGGTTAGACCATTTTCAGCACAATCTTCCCAAACAGATCGCGGGAAAGCATTTTTTCCTGGGCACTGCGGGCCTCGTCGATGGGGAAAACTGAATCGATAACGGGATGAACTTTTTTCTGTTTCAATAAATTGATCACTTCAAGGAGTTCAGATTTATATCCCATATAGGATCCGAGAATAGAGAGTTGTCGCGTAAACGCAAATCGGAGATCAATTTCCACGGTTGGTCCAGAACTTGAACCACAGAAAACAACACGACCACCGCGAGCAAGCGACGCAGAGCTTGAGTGCCACGTCGTGGGGCCAATGTGTTCAAAGACCACATCGACTCCAGAACCATTCGTCATTTTTTTCACCTCTTTGTGAAATTCAGGATGTCGTTTGTAATTGATAACTTCGTCAGCTCCAAGGAGCTTCGCTCTTTCTAATTTCTCGTCTGTACTTGCGGTGGCAATGATGAATGCACCTGCGTTCTTCGCAAGTTGAATTGCGGCGGTTCCAATCCCACTGCCAGCTGCGTGAATCAAAACTTTTTCCCCAGACTTGAGCGAAGCTCGTCCAAAGAGCATGTGCTGTGCGGTGAGAAAAACAAGTGGAGTTGCTGCCCACTCAACCGCAGTCCATGCATCATTGATTCGAATCAATTCTTTTGCAGGTGCTGTTGTAAATTCTGCGTAACCACCTTGACGCTGAAAGCCCATCACCTGATATTTCGGATCGAGACTTTCACGTCCTTCATAGCCGGGAGTCGGATCGCCTGGAATCTGACCTGGTGAAACGAGAACGCGTTCACCTTCTTTCCAGCCACTCACTTTTTTTCCGAGAGCCACAATGGTTCCGACTACTTCACAGCCCAAGATATGCGGCATCGGCACTTCAAGGCCAGGCCATCCTTGACGGGTCCAGATGTCGAGATGATTGAGCGCACAGGCTTCCACTTGAATGAGAGCTTCGTCATCAAGAAGCTTCGGGTCAGGGAGATCCATTTTTTTTAAAACATCAAGATCACCGTGCTCTGTAAACGCAATGGCTTTCATAAGTATTCTTTCGTTACCAAAATGTAGGGGCGTGCGGCGCACGCCCACATTATGGGCTAATCAGCAATTCGGCCTCATACGGAAACATATAAACTTCACAAGCATTTGCTAAAACCTGTTCTATTTTTGACGCCCCGAACAAGAAAACGCTCGGTTGAATTATGAACCGCTTGATAATATGTATCCATCCCAACTCGGTTACCGTCCACATCTGTTGGAATGATTCTTACATTTGTCATGACTGGATTACCCATAATTCCCTCCTTTAAGGAATTTGATTTCCCGTACTTTATTGAAAGACAAAGAAAAAGGTTGCTAAAAATTCTTGATTTTTACCGGGAATTAGGCAAATTAAAAAAAACACCGGGATTCCCGGTAATTTTATGACTTTAGAAACGATTTTCTATGCGAATACATTTACCAAACAGTGCCTTTTTAGGGAACATTGACCCCTTTTTAAGGTCATTTGAGACCTCTGATCCAGAGACATTGCAAATCACCGCAAATAAAAAATGGATTTCGATTCACCCTGTCATCCTTTCCATGATCGCTGCATTGGGTTTAAATCTCGATTCAAATCACATCACGTGTGAAAAATTTGAAGCCAAATCGAAACACTATCTCGAACGAATGGGGCTTTTTAAAATTTGGGGAATCGCATCAGGAATGACGATTACCGAACATGAACCAGCTGGGCGATTTATTCCCCTCTCTCTCATCAAGAACTCAACGATGCTCACGAAATTCATTACAGACATGACCCCTTTACTTCATCTGGAACCAAAACATGCTGAACCCATTAAATACATTGTCAGTGAATTGGTAAGAAATGTATTGGAACATGCTTTCTCAAAACATGGCGCTGTTCTCTGTGCACAGTACTTTCAAAAAAGTAACACCATAAGAATTGGAATTGCTGATACTGGAATTGGAGTTAAAAAAAGCATCAATACCTCTTATGCCGCAAAAACAGATCTCGAAGCATTGCAATTAGCACTGACTCCCGGAATTACAGGCACAACACGCAAAGAAGGTGGAACCGAACTGAACGCAGGAGCAGGTTTATTTTTTATAAAATCGATTGCGAACGTCAATCGCGATTTTTTTATGATTTATAGTGGGAACGCTCTTTATAAACTTTTGAAGAGACCTCAAAACTCAAAAATAAAACTGTATGCGGATCCATTCAGAGATAGACATTCAAAAGAAGAAAATCTTCCATACTGGAACGGAACTGTTGTTGGGATTGACATCTCCTTACATGCCACAAAAGAATTTTCATTGCTTCTCGATTTAATCAGAACGACGTATACCAATGCGGTGAAAGAACGAAAAAAAACAAAGTATAAAAAGGCTCACTTCATATGATTGAAATTAAAATATTCAAGGAAACAGGAAGTTTTGCCGAAAACAAGGATAAGGCACGAGATATACGACTTCACACCATTATTCCTGCTCTTGAGAAAAAACAAAAAGTCATCCTCAATTTTGAACATGTTGATTCAGCGACACAGTCCTTCATTCATGCTTTAATCAGCGATTTGTTAAGAAAATATGGAACTGAAGTGCTTGACGACATTTCATTTAAGGCCTGCAACACGACTCTCCAAAAAATTATTACGATTGTTGTCGATTATATGCAGGAAAGTGAATAATTCACTTTGGCTCCATCATGGAACGAACATCGAGAATCTGATTGAGCTTGCGTTCATCCAAAACTTTTTCTTCGAGCGCTACTTCGCGGATGGTTTTGCGTTCGGTATATGCACGTTTGGCAAGCGCTGCGGCACGATCATAGCCGATCTCTTTGGCAAGAGGAGTGACGAGCATTAAACTCTGTTCCACGAATTGACGACAGCGTTCTTTGTCAGCTTCAATACCAGCCACACATTTCTTTGCGAGGAGCTGCGCTCCTGCAGTTAACAAACGGATTGAATCGAGGAGATTGATCGCAATCAGTGGCATCGTCACATTGAGTTCAAATTTACTTGTCGATGCTCCCATCGTAATCGCAGTATCGTTGCCGATCACTTGACATGCGACTTGGCAGACCACTTCGGGAATCACGGGATTTACTTTTCCCGGCATAATCGAAGAACCAGGTTGCAACTCCGGAAGTTTAATCTCAGCAAGCCCTGCACGAGGGCCACTTGCAAGCCAGCGAAGATCATCAGCAATTTTCATGACGGCTAACGCCGTCATCTTTAACAAACCACTTGCTTCAACACACGCATCTTTCGCTCCCTGCGCTGCAAAATGATTGGTCGCCTCTTTCAAATCGAGACTCAAACGTTTTGAAAGTACGCTACAGACTTCATTCGCAAACTTTGGATGCGTATTGATTCCAGTTCCCACTGCGGTTCCACCAATGGCGAGTTCAAAAAGTGATGGAAGCACTCGCTCGAGCGCCTCTGTCACATGCGCCACTTGCGTAGCGTACCCGGAAAACTCCTGGCCAAGTCGAATGGGTGTTGCATCCATCAAATGTGTGCGCCCAATTTTGACGACATCATCAAAAGCTTTCGCTTTTTGGCTCAGTTCTTTTTGAAGTTCGCGAAGCGCAGGAATGAGTTCATATTTGATGCCATACGCAGCGCTCAGATGAATGGCGGTCGGAATCACATCATTCGAAGACTGGCCGTCATTCACATGATCATTCGGATGGACCGGAGTTTTTGCGCCAAGTAAACTCCCAAGAGCAACGTTTGCAAGATTCGCAATGACTTCGTTGGCATTCATATTGGTCGACGTACCAGAGCCGGTCTGAAAAACATCGATTGGAAAGTGTTGATCGCACTCTCCTTTGGCCACGCGTTCTGCGGCTTGCATGATCGCATCGGCAAGTTTTTTATCGAGACGTCCGAGTTTTCTGTTGGCGCTTGCGGCTGCATATTTGATTTCGCCGAGCATGCGAATGAAGAGTGAGGGAAACGTTCTGCCGCTCACCGGAAAATTATCAACCGCGCGTTTAGTCTGCGCGCCATAGAGAGCATCAGAAGGCACAGCCACCTCCCCCATTGAATCGCGTTCAGTTCTGGTATTTGTCATGCTGACTCCATTCATTTCATGTCACAACCGCGCGAGTGGTAAGTTTTTCGAGGACATCTCGTAGGCAATTTTCTCAAACGGGAACTCATAAATAAAATTGCTGAGAGAAGAGCGGTCGATTTGGGACGACCCAAATCGAACCGCGTTCCGAGAAAACTTACCCGAAGCAGGTTGTGAAAAAACATTTTGAATGGCGTTTTAACCCGAAACGATTCGGTTTTGCAATTGCTCTGCGAAAAACTTATAAGTCCTCATGGCCAAACAGCAGAATCAACTCTTCGGTATTATCCTCATGATCATCTGCTCGATCTTTATCACGATCAGTTGGGCAGGAGTGAAGCTCGCTGGCCAAACACTTCCGCTTTTTGAAATCGTCTTCTTTCGCGCATTTTTTTCATGTCTTTTTCTGCTTCCTCTTATGCTCAAACGATCACATTCACTCAAACCAAAGCAGCCGAAACTCCTTCTCATCCGCTCTTTTTTTGGCGCTGTTTCGATGATCATGATTTTTTATAGTCTCAAGTATTTTGAAATTGGAAACACCTCGGCTCTCTTTAATACCATGCCGATTTTTGTGGCACTGCTTGCACCTCTTCTCTCCACAGAATCCTTTCATCGAAAATCTTTTTTTATGATTCTCATTTCCTTTGTAGGCATCTGCTTGATTGTCAAGCCAGACAGCAATCTTCTTTCCAATGAAGCTTTGATGGCTTTGGGTTCTGCTTTTTTCATGGCCATTGCTACCGTTCAACTTCGAAAACTGTATACCACTGAAAACACGGCCATGATCACTTTTTACTTTGCAGCGATGATGGCGCTTCTTTCATTGATCTCCTGCATCTTGGACTATACACACCCTTCGCTTTTTGAGTGGGGATTACTCCTCACCGTTGGTGTCACGGTCACGATCGCACAATTACTCGGAACCAAAGCGTATGACTATGGCGATGCCACGATCATCACTCCCTTTAGTTATGTAACCGTGATTCTCTCGTATCTCTTGGGAGTTCTCTTTTGGAACGAAGTTCCAGACCTCGCCTCAATCTTCGGCGCTCTTATCATTACGCTTTCAGGAGTTCTGATTCTCCGCGGGAGAAGCGGGTCAAAGCTGCAATAGCCTCTTTCTTTGCGTTGAAAAATCATAGGCTACAAGAATGTGGCGAAACATTACGGCCTCCTTTCAGAGGAGGGAAGAAGAAGGAGAGGACATGAAATGCGTTCGAGCATATGCGATATCCTCCGCATAAAATCGTCATCTCCAAAGGGGAGAAGCACAAGCGCAACCTTTTCGGTTGCAGCAACGTTTGAAATGACATTTTCCCAGGTTCCCAAATGGGATCTTGTCTCAAACGTCATATTTCCATTTGAAACAATGTTCTTTAAAGTTTTTTTGAGCGCTTCAAGACCTTCATGTGATTGTCGTTTCACTTCATCATTTTTTTGAATAAGTTCTTTTTGATCAACATGAGGGACAAGATACGCATGCAAAAGAAGGACATGATATTTCTCTCCAAAAGCCTTGAGGAAAGTAATTCCTCTTTCAGCAACTTTTTGGAAAGAAGGTGAGAGATGTATTGGCATTAAAATCGTTTTCACAGAAACACTATGAACCAAAACAACTCATTCAAGAGATGATCTGGAACAAAAAATGAAATGATTTTGATCATGTGAAAACGGCTGCAGGAGGCGTTTGTCGAGCGGCGTCCGCAGGCACTGCGGACAGCAGCCTTTATAATCGCGGTGCCAAAGAGCAGGCAGCGAGACGGCGACTGAGTCGAGCTACCGTAGCAAGACAATGCCTCCGAGAGACGTTTTCAACAAACTTTTACTGAAGCTCTTTGAGTCCTTTGACATTCAAAATGATAATCTGACGACCATCAATCGAGATGAGCTTTTCATCTTTAAAGTCGCTTAAACAGCGAATAAGCGTCTCCGTTGCCGTTCCTACCATGTTTGCCAGATTTTCACGCGTCAAAGGAAGTTTTGTCTGTCGCTCTCCATCGATGTGGTATTTCTTCTGCGCCATGAGAAGCGTTTCGGCAACCCGCTTTCTGACCGAATCGTAGGCCAAACTTAACAATCGCGTTTCTGTTTCCCGCACGGAGTTGGAAAGCATTTTGATAAAGGTTTGCGCCACATCGCGATTTTTTGAAATCAGGGAGAAAAAATCCTCTTTTGGAATCTTGCAAATTTTTGCGGCTTCAAGCGTCACGGCTGTATCTGTATAGGGAATCTCTTCCAGGAGCGCAGTGTATCCAAAAAAATTTCCGGCTGAATAGAGATTCGTCACCAGTTCTTTTCCCTCATCATGCATCCGACAGGTTTTTACTTTTCCCTCTTGCAGAAAATAAAGATGAGCTGGAATCTCACCTTCATGAAAAATGGTTTCCTGTGGACGATAGCGCACAAGAGGTCTCTCCTCTGAAAGCGTTGCAAGTTCTTTCATGCCGCGCGCCTGATCCAGAAATTCGTGAAGACCTTCAAGCGTTGCAGTAAAAGTTTTTTCTGCAAAAGCCCGTTTCTTGAGACGCGTTTCAATTGCATTCAAAAGTTCCGTTTCATCAAAAGGTTTTGTGAGGTAGTCGTCTGCTCCGAGCTCCATCCCTTTTCGAAGATCGCTCTTTTCCGCTTTGGCCGTTAAAAAGAGAAAGGGAATACTCGCGGTTTCAGGATCTTTGGAAAGGATATGGAGTACACCATAACCATCCAGTTCAGGCATCATGATGTCGCAAAGGATCACATCTGGTTTCATCTCCTTTGCTTTCTGAATCCCCTCTTTTCCCTGTTTTGCTGTGGTCACCTGATATTGGGCAAGTGTTAAAATTTCAGCCGTATTTTCTCGCAACACCGAATCGTCTTCGATGAGCAAAATCTTCTTCATGTTCTTTCTCCTTTTGGAAGGATCACCACAAATGTTGTCCCCTTTCCCTCTTCACTTTCAAAACGAATCGACCCTCCCATGAGATCGAGATAGTTCTTCACAATATTGAGACCAATGCCGGTTCCAGGGACTGAAAGCACATTCTTTCCTCGATGAAATCTTTCAAAAAGACGCTTTTGGTCAACCTCCGGAATCCCAATTCCCTGATCTTCAACAATGAGCTCTATTTTTTCTCCATCAACACGTGTCTTCACCGATACGATTGTCTCATCCGAGCTATATTTGAGCGCATTAGAAATGAGATTCGTCACAATATTCCGAAGCATCTCTTGATCGACCATGACCGTCACCATATCTCCTTCATGAACGTAGACGATACGATTTTTCTTCGACATTCCACGCTCCGTATCATTGATGCAACTTTCAACAAAGGAAGCGAGTTGCAATGAAGAGGGTTTCGCTTCGACATTTCCCTGTTCCAATTTATCCATCGAGAGAAAATCATTGAGAATGCTCGTCAAATGTTGCACCAGCCGCTGAATTGTTCTCACATGCTTGTCGCGTTGTTCCTGTTCTTTCTCTTTTTGATATTTTGTGATGAGTGAAGCCGACGACGCAATTCCCCCGAGCGGAGTTCGAAATTCGTGCGAGGCAAGTGAAACAAAACGCGATTTGAGTTCCCCAAGCTCGCGTTCTTTTTCAAGCGCAACATTGAGTTCCTCTGCGATTCGCTTTCTCTCTGCCATTTCTGTGTGAAGATTCGTATTGATGTGATGAAGCTCCATTAAGGCTTGCGATAACTCTCTTGTTCGTTCTCCAACCTTGTGTTCCAGGGTAATATTGAGCTGTTTGAGCTCGTCTTTGATTTTCTTTCTCTCCGTAATGTCACTGACAAATCCAACTGTCCATCGCCTTTCATCGATTTCATAAGAAGCAAGGCTTATTTCAACTGGAAATTCGGTCCCATTTTTTTTGAGCGCCAAGAGATCCATGCCAATACCCATAGGACGCGCAACAGGGTGCTCATAATAACGGGCACGATGTTCCACATGTTTTTTTCGAAATTGGTGTGGAATGAGCGCTTCAATCTTTTGACCAACAAGTTCTCGTGGCTCATATCCAAACAAAGAACAGGCATGAGGATTCACTTCTATAATTTCACCTTTGTCATCGCAGATGATAAGGCCAAGACTTGAATGCTTGAAGAGTAAAGCCGAAACAACATGTTCATCATGAGGTTGTATCATAGTTTTATGCGCACCTTGCGATGTAGCAGGAATCACATAACTCGCAAGTTTTAAGAACATCTCAAATGACCGATGGGCAGGAGTAAAGAACCCCTGCCCATCGTATTCTGCCGTAAAAAGTCTCAATACTCTTTTTAAGAATGGACCAAAATCTTTTTGCTGTGCGCCTCAGCTTCAGGAGATTTTGGTAGCGTTACCGTCAACACCCCGTTTTTATACTTGGCATCGACTGCGTTTGCATTCACCTCGCATGGAAGCTGAATCCGCATGTTTCTTCACAAACCGTCTTCTGATACGAACATGATCCTGAAGCTGACGTCGCGCAGCATCAAAAGCATCGCGAAGAGCAACATAAATATCTTTGTGAGCAAAATTTTTCCCGGGATCGCGATTGGTCACAATTTCTTCTCCAGGGATATGCATCTGAACGGTGACATGAAACGTGTTTCCCTGATGATGTCGGTGAGGAGACTCGATAACCACATGACATCTCAGAATCTTGTCGGCAAAGCGGTAAAGTTTTTCCGCCTTTTCTCGAACAAAAGTTTCAACCGCGTCTGAATGTGGAACATCTTTAAACGTAATTTGTAATGGGATCATGATAGAAAACCTCATAGTTGTGCATCACCGTCTTCTCCCGCAAATACTATTTAATGACGAGCCTCATGATTCTCGGCATTACCTTTTGGCATTCCTTGATGTTCTCCCTCTTGTTGTGTCTCTCTTATGCAAAAAAAATCGTTGTCGTGGGGATGATAAAAATCATCCTTCATTATGATTCTTCTTATCGCTCTCTTTTCTTCATTCAGAGATACGGAAAACAGAACTTCTAAAAAGGAGGAACGATGACAGAACTACGTGCAAAAGATATTATGACTACAGAAATCTTAACGGTCGCAGAAGAGATGTCAGTAAAAGCGTTGGCGGAAGCGCTCGTTGAACACGAAATCACAGGAGTTCCTGTCACCAACTCAAGAGGCAAACTGATTGGTGTCGTTTCTACAAGTGACATCGCGCAATATGAAGCTGGTCGCGGTGAAATAACCGAAACCATGTCGCCTTCCCTTTTTTGGATGAGCAGTGGCGGCTATGTGCCGGATCTTCGAAATCTTCCTGAAGAGGATGTGCTTGTCCGCGACATTATGACTCCAACGGTTTATTCGGTGAAGGAAGAAACCAAAGTTCGCGATATCGCACGCACCATGATTTCCGGACGCATTCATCGCGTTTTGGTCACGCGTAACGATCGCTTTGTGGGAATTGTCACGAGCCTTGATCTTCTGAAAGTGCTGTTTGATTAAATAAAATTTATCTACGACTCACTCTGAAATAAAATGAGTTCTTCAGTGCCAATATTACTATAATAAAAAAAGTCCGGTTTGCTCGTGAGAAATGAAAATCCACAATGCGGACACTGAATAGTGTTGTTGAAAAGTTCGCTCTTTTTTAATGATGAGATCATTCCCTGCATCGGTGATGGGAAAATTGTTTTGCAGCGTGCACAACGAAGCATGAGCGCCTGACAAATAATGTAGGAGAAGAGCTGTAATCTTTCAACAACCAGAGCAATAAGTTGTTCGACGGAATAATCTTCTAAAGGTTTTAACGCTGTACCATACGGAGCAAACACCGGAATTTCATGATGGTTATCGAGTATGGGAAAAAATTTATCCTGAAATGTAACAATATGTGATTTGCAAATAGCCTCATCTTGTATTTCCATCAGTTCAGTGTTGAGGATCAATGCTGCTCGCAACAATCTATTGATATCTGACCAATAAACAATTCCGTGATCGAAATACTTATCGCTTGGAAGAAAAACATGGTTCTGAAAAGACCAGGTCATAATATGGGGATTGTGTACCGAATCGCGGGAAGGAGAAAGGAAACCTCCTTTTTCAAAATCATTTTTAATACGATGAACCGTTGAGAGATTACAGTCGAGGAGGTAGGCAAGTCGAACTGATGTATGATAATCTTTCTCCTTCTTGTGTTTTATCTTATGACTCACCGACAACAAATAGAGAACATCAGCTCGTAATGAAACTCCACAGAGATACCTATATCGGAGCTGTGCATTTGTGCGCAAAATCCAGTCGTGATCCTGCAGTTTTTCTCGTGGTAACACGTCGTGAAAAAGAATTCCCCATTTTAAAAAAAGGGTGTCTTTATCTCCCCAACCCTTCTGAGACATCGTTGTTGAAAGGGGAATCTCCTTCCAGGTCGGTGTACACATTCGCTGGCACTGCTTGATGACGGTTTTCCACTGTGATGGTGACTGCTTCTCCAAAAAAGCGCCAAGAAAACGCGCGACCCATTCATCCTTTTCTTTTTGAATAAGTGTTTTTAACCTTTCTTGATTTACAACGTCACCATATCGCTTGAACCAATACCAAACTCCATCATACAAACGACCATCGTATCGAACCACATCAGCAAAAAGAAGTATCGAAGCTTCAATATCGGTCGAAAAGAGATTCGTTCCAGATGCGCCAAGAAGTCCGAGGCGATTCCATTGAGCCCACGCAAGATCGAGAACGATCTTAAGAAGTTCTTTGTGATATTTTTTCTGCGACATCGGAATACCCCAATTTCAACGCTCGTTGATAAAAACCTTCAGGAAGTCCCATTGATGTCAGGATTTCAGGACCAGCATTCATCCAGCGTTGTGGTAAGCCATAATTTTCGGAAATGATCTTTACTGCTTCAGACAATTGTTCAGGCCATGGTGTCGGAAAAATGGTATCGATATCTTTTGTAGTGATCCGATCGGTTAAATCCAGAAACATCAACGCTGCACCGCCGCAAATGCCAAGGATGAGAGATGGACCATCAAGCTGATCATAAATCCTTCCCACTTCACGAAGATATCGAACAATCTGTTCTTTGTTGATTTCAGAAGACATGAATGAATGCTCTCATTGAATTGTGTAATACGCAATATATAATTGCTTAATAAGCAATATTTTAGTGCGAAAAACGCAAATAAAAATTCTACCGAATCACGTTTAAAAGATCGCCGATGGCGGCGTAAGATCTGAAAGGCGGGAAAATATAAGCGCCGCCGGTGACTTCTTTCATCGCATGAATCGCTTCGAGCATTTCAGAGGCAACACTCATGCCGACTTGACGCTGTGTCTCTGTTGTTTTCGCTGATTCCATGCGACTCATGACCTTCTTCGGAATTTGCATGCCAGGAACTTCGTTATGAAGAAACTCAGCGCTGCGAAGTGAGGTCAACGGTAAAATGCCAACAAAGATCGGAATTTTTGGAATAGAGTGAATGCGCTTAAAAAATTCTTCAACGCGCTCCACTTCATAGACTGGTTGCGAGAAAACAAACTCAGCGCCCGCAGCAACTTTGCGCGCAAAGCGATCAACTTCAAGGTCAATATCCACAGCGCCTGGATTCACACCACAACCGAGAAGAAACTTCGTCGAGCCTTTGATCGGGCGGCCCGCAAAATCGAGTCCTCGATTGAGATTAGCCGCAAATTTGATAAGTCCAATCGCATCAATATCAAACACCGCTGTTGCTTCGGGATAGTTTCCCATCTTCGGAGGATCGCCGGTGATCAACATGAGGTTACGCAGCCCCAACGCATTGGCGCCGATCAGATCCATCTGAATGCCGAGCAAGTTACGATCACGACAACAATAATGCGTAATCACTTCGATCCCGACTCTCTCTTTGATGAGCAGCGACATCGCCGTCGAACTCATTCGGGCCATGGCGCGCGGTCCATCTGAAATATTGATCGCATCCACTCCAATCTCTTTGAGGAGCATCGCTCCTTCGAGAGCTTTCGAAGGATCCGTGCTTACCGGTGGTTCGATTTCGACAGAAACCGAAAACTTTTTTCCAAGCAGCGCTCCGAAGGGACTTTTTTCTTCAACGGGAATGGGAGATGGAAATCGAACTTGATGCAGTTCATACGGCTTATCCTGTTCATCTTTGATCACCTTCGTTTTGCCCGTATCATCGACACGAATCGCTTTGATGAAATTTTTCATTTCATGAATGTGCGCAGCAGTAGTTCCGCAACAACCACCGATGAGCTTCACCCCTAACTGCGCAAAGCGTCGCGCATATTCTGCAACATATTGAGGAGTCGCCATGTAGAGAAGTCTCCCCTGTTCCATCTGGGGCAGACCTGCATTGGGCATGGCAGAGAGAGGCTTCTTCGTCACTTTCGTCATCCGTTTCAACGCTTCGAAAACCCCAATCGGACCGTCAGAACAGTTGACACCGATGACATCAGCTCCCCAGATGTCCATCTCCTCTGCAGCGACTTCTGGCTGAAGTCCTTCAAACTCACCCTCACCCCCATATTTGAGCGACAGATGGCAGACAATGGGAAGGGAGGTGACAGAGCGCGCAGCTTCATAAGCGATTTTGAGCTCATCAAGCCGCGTAAAGGTTTCGAGAAAAATGGCATCCACCCCACCATCAGCAAGCGCTCTTATCTGCTCTGCAAACGCATCGTGGATTTCTTTTGGATCCATGACCCCTGCATTTTTTTTGGTCCACGACACAGGTCCGACCGATCCGGCTACAAAAATATTTTCTCCTGCTACCGCACGAGCAAGCGTTGCACCTGCCATATTGATCTCGCGCACCTTTGTCTCTAATCCAAAACCAGAAAGGGCCAGACGATTGGCGGTAAACGTGTTGGTTTCAATGAGCTCAGCCCCTGCGGAGACATATTCGCGATGAATCTCTTTCACGATCTCAGGACTTGAAAGACAGAGTTCATCATAACAACGATTGATAAAAATACCGCGACGATAAAGCTCCGTCCCCATCGCTCCATCTGCGAGAATTCCTTTTTCTGTAAGTGTTGTGAGAAAGTCGCGTTTCATTTTTTTCTCTTGGATATTACCGTTCATGCTGAGCCTGTCGAAGCATAACTCACCCTTCGACAAGCTCAGGGTGAGCGCGGCTTATTCAAACTTCATTACTTTCTCAAATACGGATTCGTTTTTTTCTGCTCCCCAAGCGTTGCGGTCGGAGTTTCACCATAGTCATGGCCTGGATACACCACAAGCTGCTCTCGAAATAAGACCAACTTTGCAAGCGATGTCTTCATGGCTTTCGGATCGCTCCCCGGAAGATCGATACGACCACAACTATCGATAAAAAGGGTATCGCCGGTCACAAGAATATCGTCAACTTCAAAACACTGACACCCTGGAGAGTGACCTGGCGTGTGATGGCACAGAACTTCGCTCTTTCCCAAAACAATTTTACTCCCATCTCGCGTTGTCACCGTCTTCGCAGACGATGGGAGAGTTTTTGCTTCATGTTCATGGACATAGACAGGAGCAGAGATCTTGCGCAGCAGTGGTTCCAAGTCTTGGAGGTGATCAAAATGAGTGTGGGTCAGCAAAACTGCAATGATGCGAAGGCCTAAACGCTCCGCTTCTTTCAGAAGTTTTTCATGCTCCCACCCCGGATCGATGATCGCCCCTTCTTTGGTGTCATGATCCCAAAGAAGATATGCGAAGTTTTGCATGGGACCGACAACTATTTGTTTGATATGCATAGACATCGTTATTTCTTTAGTAAGCGCCGCGCGAGGGTAAAGTTTTCGCAGGGCATCTTTCAGCGATTTTAACAAGCGGGACAAAACCTAAAATCGCTGAAAGCTAAGCGAACGTCATGGGACGACCCATGACGGAGCGGCCCGAGAAAATTTACCCGAAGCAGGCGCTTCAGAACAATTCATAACGTCTTGACTTCACTTGTCAATCAAGAGATGTCATTCCTCATGTCAGACCGAGTCCCCATGACCCCTCGCGGCAAAAAAATGCTCGAGGAAAAGTTAAAGCATCTCAAAAGTGTCGAGCGCCCCAAAAATATTTTGGACATCGAAACCGCTCGCGCGCATGGCGATCTTTCAGAAAATGCTGAATACAGTGCAGCCAAAGAAAAACAGGGGCAAATCCACGCGATGATTCAGGATATTGAATATCATCTCGGAGCAGCTCATGTCATCGATCCCGCCACCATCGAATCAGATAAAATCGTTTTCGGCGCTACGGTCACCCTTCTCAATCTCGATACCGATGAAAAAGTGACCTATACGATCGTCGGTAAACATGAAGCCAAAATCGAAGAGGGAAGTGTTTCGATTGAATCCCCCATTGCCCGAGCTTTGATCGGAAAAACAGAAGGTGACGAAGCACGTGTCCAAACCCCCAAAGGGATCCGCGAATTTGAAATCATCGACGTGAAATACGGCGAATAAATTCTCTCACCAACGCCAATATTTTTTTGACGCTTTGATCATTTTTACCCACCTGCGATCGGCTCAATTACAAAAAAATATATGTATTTCAATGTGATACCAGCTTTAAAATGTTGGTACATTTATTGAAGAGTTCTCCTTGCAGATATGAAAAAAAACTTTTTAACATCTCTGGTTCTTTTGTTCTTTTTCACTGCCTGCGGTGCGGGGGTGGATGGGATTTCTACCTCTTCGACCATAGTTATCAAAAGTGTAACACTCAATAGTACAGTTCTTGTTCCCTCTTCAACGAGCGCCAACATTAGCAAATCAGTTGTAAAATCGGCTGTCCACAAAGCTTCAAGTCAAGTGGCTGGAAATGGACTCACGGGAACCTTCTACAATATGAAGGGAGAAACCTGTGGCACCTGTACTGTCAGTGATGGGGTTTGCAAAGTAGACGCTCCTCTCACCTGCGTCACTTCAGCCACCAGCGGTTCCGCAATTGCGAAACTCGTACTGGTGGTTAAAAACAGTTCGGGGAGTATTCGTATTGAAAAATATACAGAACTCTCCATCGATACCGATAATCTTGTCGAAAAGAGTTTTGGCACAGCTGATACTACATCCACGCTCGCCGCTCAGGCTTTTTGGAAAAAAATTGGTTGTAAACCAGGAGAAGATTGTTTCAGCAAAATCGAAACCGCGAACATCGACGTTCTCTGTTATGTCAAAGCTCAAGAAAAACTCTGGGGAGAATCTTCACTGGATGGCACAGGCCTCAAAGATGATAGCGCTCTTATAAAAGAACTCATTTTTAGCGCCATGACCTCAGGCCTTTCTGCTGCTGATTATGGATATGAAGACTGGTTATCGGTCCTGCTAAGCGACACGGCTCCACCCATAAGTGTGGTTGAGGCAATGGCAAATGCTGCAAAAGATGTGACCGGAAAAGATGCAGACTATTTCATGAACGGATATGACGACGCTGTCGCAGCATTTGACGCTTTGGACATTGTGCTTCACGATGAACTTGCTTCTGGAGAGGGGCTCAGCTCTCTCTCATCTTTAAGCAAGGCAAGTAGCGCCGCAACCGGTAGCGCTTGCGATAGCATCAAATCCGACTCCGCTCAAGGAACCGCCTTTAGCGATGTTTTTATCGGAAGCCTTCTCGCTGCTGAAAGTGCGGGACAAGTTGAAACCTTTTCGGCTGATGGATTTAAAGTTTTCCTCGGCGTTCTGGATCACGCCAGCGGGGCAGGAACGCTCATCGATATGGTTCCTGGCGCTCTCACGGGCCTTATGATTGGCATGACCGGTAAGTACGAAAGTTTCTTTGATCCCTCCGGATTTATCAATCCAGATGAAATTTTTGCTTTTCATGGACTCGTTGATCGCGCCAAAGACGAAGAGTTTGATACTATGGAAGACTTTTTCGATTGGGGTTTGAGCATGGGAAGTACCATAGCAAGCAATGAAGAAGGTCTTGATCTTTTCATTTCGGATGACGGCTCTATAGATTCCGATGTCATGGAATATTATGCTGGATATTTTGGCCATGTTATCGATTCTGACCTCTTTAATGAAAACAATCTCAATTCAGAACTTTTTGAAAATCTCAACACTGATTGGGTCGATCTCGGTGTCCACAAAAATGACTTCGAAGAATGTATAGGTGGAGGTTCAAACTATCTGACCTGTGTCAGCTATCTCGGTGGACTTGAAGACGGAGAACCGGAAGAAGAAGAAGAAGAAGAAATTGGTGACAATAATGACCCTGAACCAGAGCCGCAACCTGAAGAAGATGATGACGATCCTTTCTTTGATAGCGCCTTCCGATGGGCCTTTGGCACAGGATCTGGCGGTCCTTTTAGCGCTCTTATCGACAATGATGACGACGGTGATCTGGATATCATCACTGCAGAAGCAAGCTGGGACGATGATGGCGGTTACTCGATTCTTCCGAATTTTGGAAACGGGATTTTCACCTCTGCTCCGAACACCCCAAATTCGCTCTTTAACTCCCTTGGAACTGGTTCCGACACCGGAATGGGCCTTGGCGTTCCCGATTGGGATGAAGATGGAGAGTTGGATTATCTCTATCTCGAAGACAGCCTTGGCGCATGCGATTTAAAACTCGCGCTCGATTTTGATTTTGATAATCTCGAATCCAAAAGTTTGGATAACATCTATTGTGATTATCGAAAAGCCGTGGGCGATCTTGATGGCGACGGCGATGAAGACCTTTTCATGTTTGGCGCTATTGATGATGATTCAGAAGACCTTATGGGTTCTGCATTTCGAATCCTTCTCAACGATGGCGCTGGCGATGGGTTTGCTGGGGATACAACTCCTGCCCGCGTTGATTTGACACTTGCGGCGGAAGATGGAGAAAGCATTACCGAAATAGGTCAAGCTCTTGGCGATATTGATGGTGATAATGATCTTGATCTGATGTTCATTACGAGCGAAAATAGCGTTCAATGGCGCGTTTATGTTCTCCTCAATAATGGCGATGCAACGTTTGCAAATCCGGTGCGGATGGATATTGACGATGCAAATCTTACGAACATCAAAAACACCACACTGGTCGATCTTGATGAAGATGGAGATCTCGATCTTGCCGTTATTTCCGGTCCTCTTGCTGGTAATTCACCGGATGATCTCAACAATGTATTGTATATCTTCTACTGGAACGCAGGAAATTACATCCTGGATGACACGTATGATGTTATTGATGAAACTTTTGAAGTTGAGAGAGAAGATTTCAACCAGGATGGTGATCAAGACCTCGTCACGATCAGCATAACAGGCGTTATTCAGGTTTTTCCGGGAGATGGACTTGGGAAACTTGGAACGCCAGTTAATTACGATGCCAACAACATGGCAACTTTTCCATCCAATGCCGAGATCATCGCCGCTGATGTCAATGGAGACAATTATCCTGACATCGCGTGGCGTGAAAGCAACAACATTTGGGTCTTTTACAATATCAGAGGCAATCAACAGACTCTTTCCACCATGTGTTTTGAACAAAGCTCATGCAATGACAATGACGGCGCTCCGCTTTGCCTCCAAGGCGTTTGCAGTCCTCTTTTGGCAGACGGAACAGCCTGTGCAGTAAATAGCGAGTGTGCAAGTGATTTCTGCTTGAACAGCCTCTGTTTTCAGCCCCTGGATGATGGAGCAGTATGTACAGATGATGCTGAATGCTTAAGTGGTCTTTGTTTCAACAATGCCTGCTCACAACCTCTGGATGATGGATCTGCTTGTACAGACGACGTTCAGTGTTCAAGCGGTCTCTGTACAAATAATATCTGTTCGCAGCCCGCTGGGCCCGCTGGCTGACGGCGAGGATTGCACTATAAATTCTTTATTCCAACCCAAACATTCGTACCAGAAAAAGTGACAGATCTGGAACATACGTAATAATCAGCAGGGCCAGCAATAAAACTGCGAGGAATGGAAGTGACGCCTTGCACAGTTCCGGAATTTTTTTCTTGAAACGATAGCTTGAAATAAAAAGATTGAGCCCCACCGGCGGTGTTGAATATCCAATTTCAAGATTGGTCAGAAAAATAATCCCAAGATGAAGGGGATGTATTCCGAATTCTTTCGCGATGGGGAGAAGCAGCGGAACCACGACGATAATCGCAGAAAAAATATCCATGAGGCATCCCACCACCAGCAAAAAAAGATTGAGCATAATGAGAAACGTTACCTTTGAGGTAATGTACTGCCGCATCACTTCCAAAATTTTCATCGGCACTTGTTCATCGACAAGATAATTGGTGAGCCCAAGCGCACAGGCAAGAATCATCAGAATGCTGCCGACAAGCACCATTGATTCGGAAACAATGCGCGGCACATCGCGGAAGAGTTTCAGATCCCGATAAATACAGAGCTCAACAATGAAAACATAGGCAACTGTCACCGCAGCAGCCTCTGATGCCGTGAAAATGCCTCCGTAAATACCTCCGAGGACAATCGCAGGAAGGGGTAAAATCCAGATCGCATCACATACTGCTTTTTTTATTTTTCCCCATTCCGGTTTTTCACGTTGCACACGTGAAACCTGTCCGCGCAAGATGCTATAAAGCGAAAGAAACAAAATAAGAAGTGTTCCGGGAATAATACCCGCCAGAAAAAGAGCATCGACATTCACCTGCGCCACGAGCGCATAGAGAATGAGCGGGAGGGAAGGAGGAAACAAAAGTCCAAGACTCCCGCCAGTTGTGAGAAGGCCTAAAGAAAATTTCTCTGAATATTTTTCCTTGATGAGCATGGGATACAAAAGTCCGCCAAGCGCAATGATCGTCACACCTGAAGCTCCAGTGAACGCAGTGAAAAAGGCACATGCAATAAACGAAACAATGGCAAGGCCACCTGGCATCCAGCCAAAAAGAGCACGGTAGAGATTCACAAAACGTTGTGGGGATTTCGACTCTGCAAGCAAATATCCAGCAAAGGTAAAAAGCGGAATAGCAATGAGCATGGGAGCGCTTGCCATGCGGTACATTTCAATGACAACTGCAGAAGAATCGATTCCAACTGAAAGAAAAAAGACGAGCGCGAGGCCGCCAATCACCACAAAAAGTGGCGCCCCACAGAAAGCACACAAAAGAAGTCCTAAGACAAAAAAAGTTGTCGAGGTCATTAGTTGCTTATGTACCTCCGCCAATCGCCCGCTGTATGCCGATCTCCTACTTCACGAATACGCTTGATATCGAGCACAATGCCAATAGCATATTCAAAGGAAATGACCGCAAAACCAAAAGGGATCACCGCTTGTGCCCACCATGTTGGAATATTTCCCACAAGCATGCCTCCCATCATTTTTTCATCAAGCACAAAAGCATAGGATGCTTTCATCAAATAGTAGGAGACAATACAGGCAACAGCATCAAGCAGAATACGTAGGGCATTGCGCGGTCGACGCGGCAATAAACGCGCTACCATATCAATCGCAATATGCCCGCGCGTTCTTGTTCCGAGCATAGCTCCAAGAAATGTAATCCAGAGGACCATGTGTCGCGAAAGAATTTCTGCATTGGCAATACCGGAATCAAAAACATCACGGAGAATCACTTGCAAAAGCGTCACTCCTCCCATGAAAAACAAAATCAACATCAGACAAAGCTCCACAGCCCGCGCAAAAGAGCGATCGATCTGGTTAAAAAAGTGAATCAACCATCTCATGTTTTTATCCTCAAGATCTGAATGCTTGTAAAATTTCTTTCACGTTGAGGAGAAGGGACGAAGGATAAAGTTTCCCTGCAAGATCATCCCAAACCTTTACCGCATTTGCGCGAATCGCTTCTTTCTCATCTTCCGAGACAGTAACAGTTTTGAGGCCTGCCTTGGCAAGTGACGCATAGGAAGTTTGATTTTCCTTTCGCGTTTCATCGATGATACGGCGAGCATAACGTCGTGCTGTTGAGCGAAAGATTTCCTGATCTTGCGGCGTCAGAAGCGCAAATACTTTTGACGTCATCATAATACCGCCCGTGGAGTTCGCAACCTGCAGATCAGTAATATACGGTGTTCGGGTAAACCATTGCAGCGCAATGGCTCCAAGCGGCGGAGCATAGACCGCATCAATTAATTTTGTTTGAAGCGCCTGGTACACATCAGGAAGAGCCAAAGGAACAGGAACAATTTCAAAACGTTTGTAAAGAGCCCCAACTAAAAAATCGCCTTCCCATGCCCACATCTTCATTCCCTTCATATCTTTTCGTGAAGCAATCGGTTTTCCGGAAAAAATATTCACGAAACCGGTTTCTGTCCATGCGACCAACACAAATCCCTTTTTCTGAAAAGCAGGCTCAAGTTTCGGCTGAATTTTTTTGGCAACAGCATCAACTTCTTCATAATTTTGATACATAAAAGGGAGATCTAAAACACGGACCGCAGGATTGATAAACCCAAGGCCGAGACTGGTGAAAGCTCCTGCATGCACCTGGCCAATGCGCATTTTGCGGATGATATCGCGCTCATCGCCAAGCACTCCTCCCGCATAAATTTTGAGTGTCACGCGACCGCTGGTTTTTTTTGTGAGCTCCTTATTCCATTCTTGAATCAGTTTCTCCCACGTTGAACCTTCAGGGGCCAGAAGCGCAAATTTGATTTCGGTTGCTGCGTGCACTGATGAGGCGGTAAAAAAAATGATGAAGGAAATAAAAAATATTCTGAAAATAAAATTCATGTGAACCTCTCATGTCACTAGGACCAAAAACCCTTGTAAGTCATCCCTGCGGAGGCAGGGATCCAGTGTTTCCGATGTTCTGGATTCCCGCTTTCGCGGGAATGACAACCTCTCTTTACCTTTGCAAACAGATCTTAAAATAATTTCTCTTTCATCCCCCATAAAAGATCAGCTCGCCGTTTCGCTAACTGATTTGCCAGTTTCTGCTCTGGAAAGTTATTCACGTCTGCGATTTCCACTTCACGCAAGAGTTGTTCAAAGAGTTTTTTATCCTGCACTTGCACGGCATAATATTGAGCATAGAGAAGTTTGGTCATGAGATAGCGCGGTTCAATCTGGATCGCTTTCTCAAACGAGGCTTTCGCCTCTTCTGGTTTTCCTCCAAGTACCGGAGGGCGTGAAGCTGCCATCACCCCACGAAAAGCATGAGCCGCTCCAAATTCATACGTCGGCATCAATTCAATGACGCGATCGATCATCGCTTCGATACGCGGAAGATCGATAATCGCCATCGGATCATCGCGATGGAGATTCAACCATCCTCCCCATGAAAATGCGGTCCAAAAGAGTGTAGAGACATCTTTTTTGCCAAAAGAAGAAAGCGCAGCTTCAAACTCAACTTGCGGCTTTTCTAATGAACGTGCAAAACTCTTCTTCCGTTTGAGAGCGGTCAGCCCCACATCCCGACCACGTTCATAAAAGTGCTGCGCACGTTCTAAACTTTTTTGATCGTGCTCTCCTTTGGTTGCTTTGAATCGAAGAAGATCCTCTTCATAGAAACCATAAGCATATTGACCATAGGCTTTTGCCACAAGCGCTGCATACCGAGGCTCTTGAGGATGCGATTGTCGAAGGACATCGAGGGCAATAATCAAGGGAGGCGTATTTTGACGAGCAAGTTCAACATCTTCTTCCTGTTCAAGCACCCCTTGGCCATCCCATGCCATTCCACCGATAGCAGAAACAGCCGCTTTTTTGAGGCTACAGCTGGTAAAAATAAGAAAAACTAAGGAAAATTGAGCCACTCTTTTAAAATGTTTCGCTGTTACGGGTCCTGTCGCTTCCGCCGTTCCACCTCCCCACTGCGTGGGGCGCCCCTGGGATCCGGCGTCTGCGCCACCCGAATGATGAGCTATTTTAAAATCGTGGCTCAATTTCATAAGATTGAGTTGCTACCAAGAAGAAGATGAGAGTGCAACCGACCCAAATGACGCATTGCATTTTAAAGAAAATTGGAAAGAAATCGATCTGCAGAAACAATCACATTTTTTTTCCCAAAAATGCTCAAGACATTCGGTTTTGAAACGAGCTGGACAAAGGGAATATTTCCCAGTTTCGATGCATGGAGCAGATGATGGGAAGAAATCTCCGAAGCCTCCAGTTTACATTCAAAAAGAATCCATGGTTTCGCATCTTTCACGATGAGAAAATCGCTCTCTTTTCCATCCTTCGTGCGAACATAGTAAAGATCATATTTCCCTACACCTGCATCGCTTAAAAACGCGCAATACGAAAACAATTCAACGGCCACATAATTTTCAAATGCGGATGCGGATGTTTGTGTTTGAGACCAATCAAAAAAATAACATTTCTGCTCTTTTTTTATTCCACGACTCAAATTTTTTGAATAGGGAGGAACCCAAAAAAGCACATACACCAGTGTCAACGCGCGAAGCCAATTACGTACCGCTGTATGACTTACCTCCAGGTCTTCCCGAAGCGCGTTGATGGAAAGAGGAGATCCGATGCGTGGAGGAAGAAGTTGGATGAGATGAAAACAGTGTTCTACATTGACGATTTCGGTCAGATCGCGAAGATCTTCACGCACATAATGATCAAGATAATCCTGTCTCCACTTCTGAATAAAAACGTCTGAATCCGCAAGAAAAGGATCCGGGAAACCGCCTGAACGAAGCAAATGCTCAAAAGCATCCTTTGAACCCTGATGCTGTAAAAAGCAGGATTCAATGAATTCCCATGCCGGCATAGTTTTTTTGCGGGGAAACTCAAAATGTGAATGGCACACTTCTGCAAGTGAAAGAGGGAATAATCGAAACGTAAAATAACGTCCGAGCAAACTTTCACCAGTATATTTCAACAAGTCAACACGTGCGCTTCCTGTAATGATAAACTGACACAGTTTCTCATATGAATCGAAAATTCCTTTGAGCACATTTTTCCAGGGAATGTGCCAAAGCTAGTTGAAATTGGATAAAGAAA